>JBBITY010000336.1:0-4301 GCA_037440565.1 Desulfurellales bacterium | reverse complement strand
GAGACCACCGGCGCCATCTCGGCGAACACCACCGCGTCCGAGACCGACGACACCGGCACCAAGTACAGCACGTATTGAGGGGACATGATCGCCCCGGGCTCGGAGCGGACATGGCGCGCGCCATCGCTGCGCAGGGCATCAACATTTCGTTTCTGATGGCGGAGACCGTGGGGCGGAAGTTCTCGGCCGTCTTCGGCTTTCAGAGCGATGCCGACGCCACCACGGCGACCAAGGCTATCAAGGCCGCCAGCAAGCCGAAGCCGCGGAAGCGGTAAGCGCGATCTGGCGGGCCGGTGAGCCCGTGAGCTGGTAGTTGTTGTAGTCCTAAAAGCCGAGAAGATGCTCGCCGCGGAGGCGCAGAGAACGTGGAGACAACACCTCTCGGGCGGAAGCGCCCGGGCCATTCTAATAGGGTCTGAACCCGGCAAAGCTGTTCAAGAAACCCCCTCCCCTCTGCGTCTTCGCGTCTCCGCAGTGAAATTCTTCTTCGGTTCAAGGCGAGTTACTGGTCACTGCTCACCGATTTACCGTTCACCAGTGGGGAGACCATGAGGGACGTTCGAGGGGGGGCGCTGGCCATCGTGGTCAGCGCAGGGTGGAGTGCGCTCGCATTGGCTCAAGCCCCAGCCGGGGGTGAATTTCAGGTCAACACCTACACCATCAAGGACCAAGGGTACCCCGCAGTCTGCCGCGACATCGGCGGGGGCACGGTCGTCGTGTGGGAAAGCACGGATCAAGACGGCGATGGCCGCGGCGTGTTCGCGCAGCGCTTCGACAGCGCCGGGGCGCCTCGGGGCGAGGAGTTCCAGGTAAACACCTACACGCCGGGCAACCAGCAGGCGCCGGCCGTGAGCTGCGATGCCGACGGCGACTTCGTCGTCGTGTGGGAGAGCCGCGACCAAGATGGCGACAGCTACGGGGTCTTCGGGCAGCGTTACGACAGCGCCGGGGCGCCTCGGGGCGAGGAGTTCCAGGTCAATACGTACACCTTGGACCGGCAGCTCAACGCCAGCGTATGCGGCAGCACCGATGGCGACTTCGTCGTCGTGTGGCAGAGCGACCTGCAGGATGGTGACGGTTACGGCATCTTCGGCCGGCGCTTTGCGAGCTCCGGCGCCGCGCTGGGCACGGAGTTTCAGGTCAATACTCACACTGCCTTCGCGCAGGAGTACGGGGCCGTGGCCTGCGACGCAGGCGGAGCCTCGGTCGTCGTATGGCAGAGCGAGGAGCAGGACGGCGACGGCTATGGCATTTTCGGGCAGCGTTATGATGCCAGCGGAGCGCCGCTCGGCTCGGAGTTCCAGGTGAACAGCGAGTCCTATTACTCGCAGCTCGCCCCCGCAGCGGCTTCCGATCCGGTCGGCAACTTCGTCGTGGTCTGGGAGAGCTACAACTACCAGGACGGCGACGGTTATGCCGTCTTCGGCCGGCGTTTTGCCAGCTCCGGGGCGCCGCTGGGCGATGAATTCCAGATCAACACGTACACGCTGTACAGTCAGGAAGCCCCATCGGTGGCGATGGACGCGGGCGGCAACTTCGTCGTCGCATGGGCGAGCGGCCAGGACGGTGACGGGTACGGCGTCTTCGGCCGGCGCTTTGCGAACTCCGGCGCCGCGCTGGGCACGGAGTTTCAGATCAACACCTACACGGCCGGGGACCAGGGGACGTTTGCGGGCATCGGCCGGGTGTTAGGGGTCGCAAGCGACCTCCGCGGCGGGTTCGTTGCTGTCTGGCAGAGCACCGATGTGGCCGCCGTATCGCAGGACGGGGACGGCGCCGGGATATTCGCGCAGCGCTACGCCGTCTGTGCGGGCGATTGCGACGGGGACGGGGTGGTCCGCGTGGACGAGCTGATCCGGGGGCTCAGCATCGCCCTCGGCCTCGCTCCGGCGACCACCTGTGCCGCACTTCAGTCCAACCTCGACGGAGCGGTGACGATCGATGAGCTGATCGCGGCCGTGCAGAGCGCCGTCGAGGGATGTGCGCTCTGAAGGGCTGACCTATCCTCCATGCGGGCCTCGCCCTGCACCCGTGGATCCAGCGATGGGCGCAGGGCGCAGCCCGCCTGCAATGGACGATTGAAGGTCGATTCTTCATCGGATGCGGGGCTTCGCCCCGCGCCCCGCGAGGAGAGAACGTTTTTCCCTCGCCGGCGCCCCTCCGACAGTTCGGGGTGCGGCCTCCGGGCGCCGCTTGGATCAGGGTGTCAAGCGGCACGCGGCTTCGCGCTGACGCCACAAGGGGTTTTTACATTGCTCTTGCGAGCGTCGCACGTACCTCGGGTGGCAGGGGAATGGACTGGCCCGAGCGATCCACCGCGACCGCGACAATCTTGCCGGTGATGCACAACGTGCCGTCGGCGCGGTGAATCTCGTAACCGTAGGAAATCGACTTCTCGCCGAGCGCAGCGATCCACGCGGCGCAGTCGAACACCTCTGGATAGCGCAGCGGCGCCTTGTAGTCGGCTTCCACGTGCACGCGCGGCAGCAGAAAGGTCCGCGTTCCCATCGGGGGCTCACCGAAGAGCGCGCGCATGAACGCGTGCTCCGCCACTTCGAAGTACCGCAGCGCCGCCGTGTAGTGGATCAACCCACTCGCATCGGTGTCCACCCAGTTGACCCGCATCCGCTCGACGTGCTTCATCATTCGCGACCGCCCTCCTCGGCTCGGGCGTCTATCTGGCACCCCTGAACATGGCAAGCGGCTTGGTTTCACTCGCTCCTTCGCGATCTCCGCGCATGGTGGGCGATCCGTCCCGATGGCGATCTTCCTGATCCGACACGGCGAAACAGCGCTGAACGCGGCGCGAGTGGTGCAGAGGCCGGAGACGCCGCTGAGCGCGCGCGGCCTTGCACAGGCGGACCTGCTGGCGCACCGGCTCGCGGATCAGCGCATCACGTTCATTCTCGCGAGCAACCTAGTACGGGCCGCGATGACCGCCGAGCGCCTGCAGGCGGTGATCGGTGTAACGCCACGCATCGATCCCGACCTGCAGGAGCGCAATTACGGCGACGTTCGCGGCATGGCGTACAGCGCGCTCGGCGTCAACATCCTCGCGCCCGACTACGAGCCGCCGGGAGGGGAGCGGTGGGAAGACTTCCATGCGCGCGTGGACCGCGTCTGGGAACGCGTCTGCCAGACTGCGGCCGAAACGACCGGCAACCTCGCGGTCGTGACGCACGGCCTCGTCTGCTACTCCCTGGCGTCGCGCCACCTGCGCCTGCCCCCGGGCGCGGCGGTGCCGCTGCACTGGGGCAACACTTCGCTCACCATCGTCGACGCGGCACCGCCGTGGACCGTGCGTCTGCTGAACTGCATCGCCCACCTCGATCAACTGACGCGCGACGACCCGTTGGCGCCGTCGAGCGGCTGAAGCCCGGTGACGGGTCAGGTGACAGGTGTTGGGTGCCGGCACGAAGACGTGGAAGCGGCGGGCTTGCCACTGCGGCACGGTTTCGCCAGAGTCGCAGCCCATGAAAGGTCGGAGGGGGGAGCGGTTCTTCGGGCTGGCGGTCGTGTGCCTCGCCGGCGCGCTGACGTTGCCGTCGTTTGCGAGGGCGGGCGCGCAAACGACCGACGAGCGGGCGCGCGACATCGTCGATCGCGTCGATCGCATGCTGCGCGGCAACTCGAGCGCCGGCACGATGACGATGGAAATTCAAAGCACTCACTGGAAGCGCACGCTGGAAAGCCAGGTGTGGTCGAAGGGAACCGAGTACGCACTGGTCCTCATCACCAAGCCGGCTAAGGAGGCGGGAACCGCCACGCTGAAGGCCGCAGACAACATCTGGAACTACCTCCCGAAGGTGGAACGGGTCATCAAGATTCCGACCTCGATGATGATGGGGTCGTGGATGGGCAGCCACTTCACCAACGACGACCTGGTAAAGGAGAGTCGGATGATTCGCGACTACGCCATCACCATCTCCTTCGAGGGGGAGCGCAACGGCACGCCGGTCTGGGAATTTACCCTCACGCCGCTGCCGCAAGCAGCGGTAGTGTGGGGCAAGATCCTCCTCGAGGTGCGGCAGGGCGACCTCATGCCGACGTGGCAGCGCTACTACGACGAAGCGGGCCGGCTCGTGCGCACGCTGACCTTCTCCGATTTCCGCCAGATGGGCGGCCGGCTCATCCCGGCCCGCATGGAGATGCGCCCTGTCGACAAGCCTGACGAGTACACGGTGGTGTCGTACCAGGATCTCACGTTCGACCTGCCGCTCGACGACGACTTTTTTTCCCTGCAGCGCCTGCGCGCCGTGGCCCGGGAAGACTGAGGGCGGCTGCGGTGCGGGGAGCCAGTG
>JBBITY010000335.1:0-4326 GCA_037440565.1 Desulfurellales bacterium | reverse complement strand
AGATGGTGTTCCCCTCGGCGGGGCGCAGGGGCGCCAGCCCCGGACCCGATGGAAATCCAGTGCGGGCGGGCCGCACCCTGCACTCGAAAAAAACCACGGTGTTACGCTGTCAGGCTGCGAGCCCCAATCCGAAGCGCATGCTCGCAGACGCGCCGACCTGGCCACTCACTCGTACCGGATAATGTCGACCGGCACGAGCCGCGCCGCCTGGCGCGCCGGGTAGATCGTGGCGAGCCAGCACATCACCAGCGACGCCACGGTCACGGCGAGGAAGTACTCCGGATACATCTTCACCGGCACGGTGGAGACGAAGAACACGTCCTTCGGCAGCTCGATGAAGTGGTAGCGCGCCAACGCCCAGCAGCCGGCGTAGCCGCCGAGGTTGCCGAGCAGCGTGCCGACGGCGCCGATGATCAACCCCTTGAAGACGAAGATGCGCCCGATCCCCGCGCTCGGCGCACCCATGGACTTGAGGACGGCGATGTCCTTGCGCTTCTCCATCACCACCATGATCAACGTGGCGACAATGGTGAAGGCGGCCACCAGAACGATCAGCAGCAACACGATGAAGTACACCGTCTTCTGCATCTTCAAGGCGGCAAAGAGGTTGTGGTTCGCCTGCATCCAGTCGCGCGCCCGGAACGGGGCGCCCAGGACCGCCGCGATCCGCGCCGCCACGGCACTCGCCTGATAGAGGTCGATCACGCGCACCTCGATGCCGCTGACCGCCTCGCCAAGGCCGTACAGCCGCTGCGCGTCGGCGAGACTGACGTACGCGAGCCCACTGTCGTACTCCGGCATGCCGGCGTTGAAACGCCCCACCACGACGAACTGCTTGATGCGCGGCGCCGCGCCAGCCTGCGCGGCCTTGCCGATCGGCGAGGCGACGTTCACCGTGTCGCCGACCGCCACGCCGAGTTCGCGCGCCAGCTCCACCCCGACGATGATACCCGGGAGCTTCACCGTCGCCCCGCGTCCTTCACCGAGCGGCACCGCGTAGTGCTCGGCGAGCCGCTCCACCGTCCCTTCCAGCATGTGCGGAGCCAGATCGACCGCCCCCTCGCCGCTGGGCGTGATCCCGCGCACCAAGACGCCCTGGACGTTCTCCGGCGTGGCCAGCATGAGCTGCGCGTAGATAAACGGCGCCGCGCGGGCCACACCGGGCACCGACCGCACTCGATCGAGCACCGCCGGATAATCCTCCACCGCACCCGCATCGCTCCACACGAGGACGTGCGGGTTGAAGCCCAGGATGCGGTCGCGCAAGTCCTCCTCGAACCCGGTCATGATGGCGAGGGTGATGTTCAGCGTCATCACGCCGATCGCCACGCCGGCGGTGGAGATGAGCGTGATCAGCGAAATGAAGGCCTCACGGCGCCTGGCGCGCAGATACCGCAGGCCGATGAACAGTTCGTAGCGCATCACATCGGTTCCGGCTGGAATCGCTTATCACACTCCACGGCTCGAGTCCGTCTCCCGTCACCCGTCTTTCTTCCCCCGCCCCCCGTCGCAAGCTAAAAGGGCGCGATGTCATGTCTCTCCCGACGTGAATTGCTCCAACGCGGCGCACTGGCAACGGCCACATTGGCCACCGGCGGCTGCGCCGCGGGGCCGTCGCGCATCGCTCCGGTGCCGGAAGACGTGCTTGCGTTCCACCGCGACTGCCTCGTCCTCGATCTGCATATCGACACGCTGCTCTGGGTGCGACTCCTCGGCTACGACCTCGGCCGGCGCCACCGCAACCGCCTGCCGGGCTCGGCTTTCGGGTGGCATCTCGACCTGCCGCGCGCCGCCGACGGCGGCCTCGACGCGGCGGTGATGGGTCTGGTCATCAACCCGCGCCAGGTGGCGGAGGAGATGATCCTGCCGGCGAAGGTGCTGGCGTGGCTCGAATCGGAGTCCGGCATCGCGCAGACGCTGACCACGCTCGACCTACTCGCCGAGGCCGCGCGCCGCTACCCAGAGCGGCTCGTCTTCGCGCGCTCCGGCCGCGACGTGCGCCGCGCCGTCGCCGAGGGGAAGTTCGCCGCGCTCGCCGGCCTCGAAGGTGCGCACGGCATCGAGGGGAACCTCGATCACGTGCGGACCGCATACGACCGCGGCTTGCGCATGATCGGCCTCGTCCACTTCCAGGGCAACGAAGCCGCATTTCCGATGACCGTGCCGGCGTTTGACGACCGAGGTCTCACCGCGTTCGGTCACGATCTGATCGCCGAGATGGAGCGGCTGGGCATGGTGGTCGATCTCGCGCACCTCAACGCGCGCGGCGTCGACGACGCGCTGGCCGCCATACGGCGTCCCTGCGTGGTGAGCCACACGGCGTGCCGGGCCGTGCACGATCACCCCCGCAACCTGAGCGACGATCAGATCCGCCGCGTCGCCGCGCGGGGCGGCGTGATCGGCATCGCCGTCGGAACGATGTTCCTCGGTCGCGTCGGCCTCGACGGCTTCCTCGATCATGTCACGCACGCCCTCGCCGCGGGCGGCGCCGACGCGGTGGCGCTAGGCAGCGACTTCGACGGCGCCATCGTGCCCATTGGCGACATGCCCGACGTGACGGTGTATCCGCGCATCACGCAGGGCCTGCTCGCCCGCGGGCACACCGAAGCCGTGGTGCGCAAGGTCATGGGCGAGAACGCCCTGCGCGTGCTGACCGAGGTGTGCGGCTGAGCGGGTGTGGGCGCGTCAGCGGGGTGCGCGTAGGGCGCAGCTTTGGTCTGAAGGAACTCTTTGGTACGTTAAGCGTGCATGTGAGGAGGTTGAGAATGCCGCGAGGGAGTGCGATGCGCCGATCGGTTGCCACCGTTGAGCAAGCGCAGGTACGGTTACTGGCACAGATGCGGGCCGCTGTCCGGGATATGAACCGCATCGCGGTTCGGATCGATCGCAGGCTCGCCAGTCGGCTCCGCCGACTGCAGGACCTCCGCCAGTGAGTCTGCTCCGCGATCTCAAGAGCCTGTTGCAAGAGCTGTTGATCCAGCAGCGGACTCTCCGCGGGCTGGAAAACGAAAACGTTCGCTTTCGCCAAGACCTCATCCGCACGCAGGCAGAACTGGACCGGCTCCGATAACAACTCGACCTGCGCGACGAAAACCTTCTGTCGCGCTTGCAGCAACTGCTCGCGCACAAGCTCCTGCCGCCTAAGAAAAAGTGAACAGGCGCCGGCCTTGGCTTCAACCCAGCGAATCCGCAGATGGGGACCCGGCCTCGTATCGACTGGACCAAGCGGGGATCTGCGGCCATCTGTGTTATCTGTGGGCGCATGTTCAGTGTCCCGTGGTTTCGATTCTTGAGTTAAAGCTCAATGAAAAGGGGGGAACGATGAAGCTGAAGGACAAGGTGGCGATCATCACCGGTGCCGGTCAGGGTATCGGCGAGGCGTATGCGCGGCGCTTTGCGCGGGAGGGCGCGAAGGTCGTCGTCGCGGACATCAACGAGGAGAAGGGCCGGGCCGTCGCGGCGGCGATCGGCGGCGCCGCGGTGTTCGAGAAAGTCGACGTCTCGAGCGAGGCGGACACGCGCCGGCTCGCCAAGGCCGTCGCGGACCGCTTCGGGCGCATCGATATCCTGATCAACAACGCCGCGATCTTCTACGGCATCGAAAACTTCAACTCGAGCTTCGAGTACCTGCGCAAGATCTTCGACGTGAACTACTTCGGTACCTGGCTGATGTGCCGCGCCGTGTTCCCGTACATGGAAAAGCAAGGCAGCGGCGTGGTGATCAACCAGTCGTCATCGGCCGCCTACATGCACCCGAACTTCCCCATGCCGGACGGCGAGCTGCCGTCCTTCCACTACAGCGTCACCAAGGCGGCCATCAACGCCATGACCCACTTCATGGCCGGCTGCGTCGGCGTCTGCGGCATCCGCGTCAACGCCATCGCGCCGGGCCCGACGCTGACGGAGGCCACGAAGCAGGGCGTGCCGGAGGACGTCATGAACATGATCGTCAACATGATGATGGCCATCAAGCGCCCGCTCGATCCGGACGACTTGACCGGCACGGCGGTGTGGCTGGCGTCGGACGATGCGAAGATGGTCACTGGGCAAGTGATTCTGGTCGACGGCGGAATGGTGATGTTGGGGTGAGAGAATGATGAAGTATGAATGATGAATGAACGATGAATGATGAAATATGAATGATGAACGAACGATGAAGGGGGAATGATGGCAAAGCGGCTCGACGGCAAAGTTGCGGTGGTCACCGGCGGCGGCGAACCGCAGGCGGCGGACTCGCCCGAAGCCGCCGCCCAACAGGCAGGCTACGCCATCCGCCTGCCCGCCGCGCTTGGCCAACCTTCGCGGTTAACAGTTCAACCCGGCGTC
>JBBITY010000334.1:0-4327 GCA_037440565.1 Desulfurellales bacterium | reverse complement strand
ATGGGTCGCCGCTGACCGCCAAGTGGCCAGCCATCTCGATCAGAATGGTTGTCGACGCGGACGTCCAAGTGAGCGTGTAACTCACATCGGAATCGCCGGTATCGCCACCGTTTGCCACGGAGTGGCTCAGACTCAGCGACCCGCTCGATATCGGGCTGTCGCCGTAAATGCGGATGGTCCGGTTGCCGTAGGAAGTTTCGTATGCGTCGATTCTTGACTGGGTCGAGCCATCTTTGCTGGTGAAGCTGTCGTCGGGGACGGCGACGTCGAGTACGTTGGTGCCGCCGCGAACGGACGTGCACGCCGTCAGCGCTGCCCCCGTCAGATCGTTACAGGCCTGGCCGTTGAGGTCGTTGAACGGATGGCCGGCCAGCGAGGCCGTCGTGATTGCCTGGCTGTAAGAGGTGAGAGAATCGTATGCGTGCTTTCCGCCTTTGGTCCATTGATGTTTGAAAGTCAGGATGTGCACGTCACCCGACGTGGCGGTAATACTGCGCAAGAGAATACGCTGCGGCACGGACATCCCTTCGACATAGTTCGAGTTGTTAGCGTTGAGGATTCCGTTGATCCACTTGCAGTCGCCGGTACTCAGCGACCCGCCGGGGTCATTCGCGCACTGGTGAAAATCGACAGACACGGCCAGCGCCTGTTCCCGTCCCAGGAAGGGCAGGATCACCAGCAGGCCGGCAAATGCGGCGAAAAGTTCAGGGCGACCACGGACGCCCGAGGTTCTTTTTGGGTTAACCGGTGCGGCGGACATCAGCTCTCCTCAAACAGACTCGCGGCCGCCAGGCTCAACCCGTATGGATTTCCGCTTCCCGCCCCTTCTTCACCCCCCATTGATTCCGGGCGGGCTGACCACTGACGCGACGCCTATTGCAAATGTTAATACCGAATCTTGCGGGCTTGCAAGGGAAAAGAGAGGGGAAAGCGCAAAAACAGAAACTTTTTCAACGGGCTCGTGACGCAACAATGCCGTTCAGCCTGTTTTTGACGGTCTATTGACACTTCCAGCAGCCGAGGAAATCAAAATCGTAACGTCGCGGAAATGCTGACTTAGATACGGCAAGTCATGTGCCTTATGTCAGCCTCCACGCGTCGTGATCGCGCTCGGCAATCGCGCCTTCGCGGAGGGGCTTCTGTGCTTGACGGCAAGACCCGCGCGTCGCGGATGGCGCAACTCCAGCCCTCAAGAATGCCCGTCGTAGGGGCGCACGGCCGCGCGCGCCCCTACGGGCAAGCGCTCAGGGAGGCCACTGCCGCTTCCGCTGCTTCCTCGCCGGAGCGGACGCAGTCGGGAATTCCCACGCCGCGGTAAGCGCTGCCTGCCAGGTAGAGTCCCGGGAGCGCGTCGAGTCGGCGCTCGATCCGCGCCAGGCGGTCGAGATGGCCGACCTGGTACTGCGGCATGGCCCGGGGGTGCCGGGCGGTGCGGATCAACACGGGTTCAGCACGAACTCCGAGTAGCTCCGCCAGCTCGCGCCGCACGCTCGCCGCCATTGCCGCGTCGTCCTGCTCGACGAGCTGCGGCTGCAACGTGCCGCCGAGGAAGCAGCGCAGCAGGACGAACTCTGCCGGCGCGCGGCCGGGATACTTCAGGCTGCTGAAGGTGCAGGCCACGATTGCCCGCCGTTCAATTGCCGGTACGACGAAACCGAAGCCATCCAGCGGATGGGGAATCTCTTCACGCCGGTACGCCAGCGTGACGGTCGCGGACGACGCATAGGGAATGTCTCGGAGTTCTGCGGCGAGGTCGGTGTCCGTTCCGGAGACCAACTGTGCGCTGACGTGGGCGGGCGTCGCGAGCACCACGGCGCGGTATTCGTCATTGCCGCCGAGGCACCAGGCGCCGGTTGCGGTGCGCTGCAGCGAGCGAACCGGCGCGCCGAGGCGAACGACTCCTTCGGGGAGCCGCTTTGCGATCTCATCCACCAAGCTTTGCATGCCGTGGTCGAAGCTCACGAAGAGACTCCACCGGGCGCCGCTCGTTGCCCGCGCGCCGCGCGCGGCGCGCCGTTGCTGGCGCCACATGGCGAGAATCACGCTGCGTTGCTCGCTTTCCATTTCCAGGAAGCGCGGCATCGTGGCAGCCAGGCTCAAGCGATCCGGATCCGCCGTATAGATCCCGCCCACCAGCGGCTGGGCCACGCGGTCGAGCGCTTCGCGCCCGAGGCGCCGCGTGACGAACGCCGTCAGGCTCTCGTCCGCCCGCCGCGGCCCCCGTGGCAGGACCAGATCGAGAGCCATGCGCAGCTTGCCGCGCCAGGTGAACAGTGGCGTGGTCACCAGCGGCCAGAATTGGGTCGGGGCCAAGAGGAGGAACCCGTCCGGCAATGGGTGCAGACGCCCGGCATGGGCCACATAGGTGCGGCGAAATTCCTCCCGCGTGCCTATCAGCCGCTCGGTGATTCCCAGGCGCTCGCACAACCGCAGGGCGGCCGGCTTCTCCGACAGGAACGAGTCGGGGCCGCTCTCGATGACGAAGCCGTCGGCACATTCGGTGGCGATCGTTCCGCCGAGTCGCGCGCCCGCCTCGAAGAGCTGGAGCTCAATGGGTTGGCGGCGCCCGCGGCTGAGTTCAACGAGACGGTGCGCGGCGGCGAGCCCTGCAATGCCGCCGCCGACGACGGCGATGCGCGGCAGAGTTGCGTGCTCGGGCATGCTCCCGAACTACCCCCGAACCGTCAGGGGAACAGATGATCGACGGAACATCACCTTCGACCCGCCACGCGGCGGCGAATCACATCGGCCATCATGCGGATGAAGCTCGGGTGATCGTTCACCGCCTGCGCGCGCACGAAGTTCACGCCGAGTCCGTCCGCGATCGCCTTGGCCGCGATGTCGAGGTCGTACAGCAGCTCGACGTGATCGCAGACGAAGCCGAGCGGTGCCACCACGAGGTCGCGCGCGCCGCGTTCGGCCTCGTCGCGGATGACCTCGCCGATGTCCGGTTCGAGCCACGCTTCGCGGGGACTACCGCTGCGGCTCTGGTACGCGAGCCGGTACGGTCCGATGCCGACGCGATCCGCGACCAACCGAGCGCCCTCGGTCAGTTGGGCGACGTACGGCGAGGTCGCGGCCAAGGCGGCCGGAACGCTGTGGGCGGTGAACACCAGCCGGGCGGCGGTCCGCCGCTCGGCCGGGACGGCGTACAGCGCCTCACGCACACGCTCCGCCACTGCCTCGATGAACAACGAGTGGGCGTGCCACTCGTCGACGAAATCCACCGCGGGGGCTTCACCGCCGAGGGCATCCCGTGCCGCGGCGATATCGCGTTGGTACCGATCCCAACTGGCGTCGTTCTGCTGCGCCGCGAGAATGAATCCCACCGAATGCCGCACGCCGGCGCGCTGCATGGCGGCCAGCGTTTCCCGCAAGTAGGGATGCCAGTTGCGCATGCCGACGTAGACGGGCAGAACGGGTCCCTCGACCTGCAAGAGCCTCCGCAAGGCCTCCGCCTGACGAAAGGTCAGCTCGTTCAGTGGCGAGCGGCCGCCGATGGCCGCATAGTGCTGCACGACCGCTTCGATGCGCTCCGGCGGCACGGGTCGGCCGCGCAGCACGTTGGCGAGAAACGGCCGCACCTCGTCCATCGAGTTCGGGCCGCCGAACGCAATCAGCAGCACCGCGTCGTAACCATGCTCCATGACGGCTTCAGATCGACACCGGTACCCGTTACGTGACCCCCGACACCCGACTCATCGCGCGCTCAGCTCGTGGACCGCATCGACGAGCGCCACCACGTGATCGACCGGCGTGTGGGGCAGAATCCCGTGGCCGAGATTGAAGATGTGTCCCGGCCGGCCGGCGGCGCGTTTGAGAATGGCGAGCGCGTGGCGGCGGATTTCGGCCGGCGAGGCGAAGAGGGTGACCGGATCGAGATTGCCCTGAATGCCGACATCATAGCCGATGCGCGCCCAGGCGTCGTCTAGGTCGACGCGCCAGTCCACGCCGATCACGTCCCCGCCCGCTTCGCGCATGGCCCGCAGCAACCCCGCCGTGCCGGTGCCGAAGTGGATGACCGGCGTCTGCGGGCTCAAGCCGGCGATGGCGGCGCGCGTGTGCGGCAGGACGTATTCGCGGTAATCGTCCGGCGAGAGGCAGCCGACCCAACTGTCGAAGAGTTGCACGGCGTCCGCGCCGGCCGCCGCTTGCTCGCGCAGGTAGGTGTTGACGAGCCGCGCGAGCAGCGACAGCAAGTCGTGCCAGGCCCCGGGATGGTCGTACATGAGCGCCTTCGTGTGCAGGTAGTTCCGTGATCCGCCGCCTTCGATCAGATACGAGGCCAGGGTGAACGGGGCCCCCGAAAAGCCAATGAGGGGAACTT
>JBBITY010000333.1:0-4331 GCA_037440565.1 Desulfurellales bacterium | reverse complement strand
CCCTCCACGTCGGGGACTCCCTCGAAAAAGACGTGCAAGGAGCCGCCTCCGCGGGCATCCTAGGAGTGCTTCTCGACAGAGACGGCCGGCGCGAGCCGCCCCCCGGCGTTTCGCGGATCCGGTCCCTGCGGGAACTTTTGCCCCTCGTAGAAAAGGGAATCGCCCCGTGACCGAAGCCGAACTCGCCGCACTCGAGCAGGAGATCCAGGACCTGCGCCGCCGCGTGGAGGCGCTGCAAGCCGAGATCGAAAGCAAGAAGGATCGTCCCACGGGCGAGTATTTTCCGCTCTATCGGTTCCGCATCCCGCCGGAAGCGGTCGATCAAGCGATCGAGCAACAGCCCGAGCCCGAGCGCAGCCGTATCCGTACAGAGCAGGAAAAGGCTAAGGGGCAGCGGTAGGGGTAATAGAGTTGAGCCTGCTGCGGGCAGGACCTCCGAAACGGGTTCGTGCGCACCGCGCACTGTCCACCGCGGTGTGCACCATCCTGCTTGTGCTCCCTGCCGGCGGGGCGCACGCGCACCGGCTGAAGCCCGAGCAAGTCGTCGCACAGCTCCAGGCGGACCACGTGCGCCGAGCGTATGCGATCACCTCGGTGACGCGCGATTCGGCACTGCCGCGCCTGCTGGTGATCCGGGTCGGACGCGGGTGGCAGGATGTCCCACGGCGCGACGCCGTGGCGGAGCAATGGCTGCGTCTTTGGCGCGAGGCCGTGCACGACGGCATCGTCGCAGTCCTGGATGACGCGAGCGATCAGCCGCTGGTCAACTTCGACGCGCGCGGGAATGCCGTGTTGAAGAACGGGCAGGCTGCTCCGGCGCCCACTCCCTCCAGACCCTCGACCCCTTGAACCCTTGATCCCTGACCCCTTGAACCCGCCGCCCTACGCCGCTTCCGGCCATTCGGGCTCGTGCGCTGCGCTCGTCGCCACGACGGTCGTACCGGGCCCGGGAACCTCCGGCAGGGCCTGGCGATCGGCGCGACGTTCGACACCCTCGGCGCGCTTCCCGCGAAGAGCCGCGACCACGATCCCGATCGCGGAGAGTATGAGAATCGCGTTGATCCCCCAAACCAGCGGGGCCAGTTGCGCCGTCATATCCAGAGCCATCATCGTCATGCCCTCCCTGCCAGGTACTTGCCCGGAAGACTGAGCAAGCATCTTGCCAGGAAGTTTGATGTCGCCGGGGAGAATATGTTGAGGGCGCTGGACCGTTTGGCCGCTGAATCGCCACAGCACCGTGTGGCGAGGTGCCCGCCAACCAAATCGTGCAGGTGCTAAAAGGCAGCACCGAGAGCCCCAGCCGGTACACAACAGGCCCCGCTGCGGCTACACGTTCAGCACTTCCGCCGCCGCATTGAGAGCGGCGACGGCGGCCGGGACGCCGGCGTAACACGCCGTCTGCATCAGCACCTCGATCAACTCGTCGCGCCCGATGCCGAGGTTGCGGGCGCCGATCAGGTGTCCCTTCAGCTCGTCCAGCTTGCCGAGCGCAGCGAGCTGCGCGACGGTGCAGAGACTGCGGCTGCGCAGGTCGAGGTTCGGCCGCGACCAGAACATGCCGAAGACGAACTGGGTCACCAGGCCGAAGAACTCGGGCGCCAACTGCACCGCCGGCAACGTCGGCGCGCCCGCGGCCTCACCCCAGAGCTTGGTGGTCACCTCGCGCCCGCGGGCGAGCAGGTCCGCTTGATCTGCCATGGTCGGTCCCCCCGAATTGTGGTGCGGCCCGAATAGCGGGGTCAGCGCCGCGGAGCAAGGGGGGAGTAAGGTTCGAGGGGCCAAGGGTTCGAGGGTCGGAGGGTCCGAGGGTTGAAGGGCTCGAAGGGGCCGCGGTCGAGGAGACCTGGCCCCAGTCGTTGATGGCACTGGCGGTGTGTGCGAAGAAGCGCAGGTGCAAGGACGAAGGCTCGCCCGCGCCAGCCTTCTGGCTGCGCTGTGTATCTCCGCACCCGGTCACGCCCAAGTGTGCGACGACGGGCTGCAGTGCACGACCTCTGACGTCTGCACCGCCGGTCGCTGTACCGGCACGCCGGTTCAGTGTGTCGACGACGGCGACCCGTGCACAGTCGAATTCTGCAACGAGACGACCGGCACCTGCGACGTCCGGCTGCGCACGTGTGACGACTTGAATCCGTGTACGAACGACGCCTGCGACCCCGCCGTGGGGTGCGTCTTTACACCCGCCGAGGATGGCACGGACTGCCACGACGGCAATGAGTGCGTCGTCTCCGCTACCTGCGTGAGCGGCGCGTGCGAGATCACCGCGAGGACACCGGGCACTCCGTGTGCCTTGGAATCACCATGCCCATACGCCTGCGCGGATGTTCCGAGCGGACCGCCCCTGTGCGTGCCGACCGCAGAAAGCGAGGGTCGGCCATGCCAGAGCCCCTTTGGCGCGTGCACCGTCAACAACTTCTGCCTCGGCGGCTTCTGTGTCGGCGAGTTCATCTGCGACGACGGCGATCCCTGCACGATCGACTTCTGCAACGCGCAGGGCGCATGCGACGCGCTCCCGCCTGCTGTCACGTGTGATGACGGCGAACCGTGCACCACCGACTTTTGCATGCCCGGCGTCGGCTGCTTCCATCAGCCGCTGCGGGACGGCGCCCCGTGCAGCGACGGCGAAGCGTGTACCGAAGACGAGTGCGTGGGCGGCGTGTGCCAAGGATTACCCGTCGGCGCACCGACGCGCACGCCGACGGCGACGTCCTCACCGACCCTGACGGCGACAGCGACCGCATCCCGCAGTCACACGCCATCGCCGACGGCAACCAGCAGCCACACCCCGACCCGGACGGCGACGCTTCCGCACACACCGACGCGCACCGCGACATCCACGCCTACCGCTCAACCAACCGCGACGCATCCCGACACGTCCGAGCCGACCGCAACGGCCTCCGCGACAGGATCCCCCCAGCAGCCGCCGACGGCCACTCCGGTTCCCTGTCCCGGCGACTGCCACGGCGATCAGCAGGTAACCGTCGACGAGTTGATCATGGGTGTAGATATCGCGCTCGGGCGCCGAGCGCGGGCTGCGTGTCCCGTGCTCGACGCAAATGGCGACCAACGAGTCGCGATCGACGAGCTGATCGGCGCGGTGCGGAATGCGATCCACGGGTGTCCGCGCGCATAGCAGCGGTGGAAAAAGGCCTTCAGGCTCAGTTCGGCCGTCCCTTGCTCCCCTTCGATGCTGCCACTCGCACCGACCGCTCCGGCACCGCATCGCGAACCTGCATCGCCGGCATGCGGACCACCTGGCCGATCTGGAGGCGGCGGGGGTTCTTCCACCCATTCGCCGCCATGAGCGATTTGACCGGCACGCCGAGACGCTTGGCGATCAGGGAGGGGGTATCGCCGCGCCGCACGCGGTACGGTTCGCCGGCGGACCGCGGCGCCGGCGAACGTTGCGCCCGGAACTGCCGCGCCTCCTGCACCATGCGCGAGTAGGCAAGCTCGAACCGCTCACCGGTTCCCTTTGGGACGCGCACGCGGTAGCCCTCGCGGTCGGGCGGGGTGACGCCGCGGACGAGCTGCGGATTGAGCCCGCTCACTTCCTCCACCGGTGCCCCGGCCAGCTTCGCCACCGTCCGCAGTGGCAGCGAGCGGTCGACCCGCACGAGGTCGTAGCGGACCGGCTCGGCCTCAGGCTCGTAGAAACCGTGCGCCTCCGGCGCCCGCGCAATCTGCAGCGCGGCAAGGAACTGGGGGACGAAGTCGCGCGTCTCGCGGTGCAGATATCCCTGCTCCATCATGTCCCAGAAATCATCCACCTGATGGCGCTCTAGAATCCGCGCGATGCGCGCTTCGCCGGTGTTGTATGCCGCCAAGGAAAGCTCCCAGTTGCCGAACATGGCGTACAGATCGCGCAGGTAGCGCGCCGCCGCTCGCGTCGACTTCACCGGATCGCGCCGCTCGTCGACGTACTGATCGATGCGCAAGCCGTAGCGTTGCCCTGTGCCGCGGACGAGCTGCCACGGACCGACCGCTCCCGCACGCGACACCGCCTCGGGCCGAAAGCCGCTCTCGATGAGCGGCAAGTACGCCAGCTCCGGGGGGACTCCCTCTTCTTCCATGATGGCTGCCATTCGCGGCAGGTATCTGCCGGAGCGAATCAACGCGCGCTGAAAGAATCCGCGCAACTCGCTCTGAAACGTGCTGACGAAATCGTCGACACGCGGATGATCGACGCTGAAAGCGGTCTCACGTGAGCCCCGCTGGCGCTGGAAGACATAATCGCGCGGCTCAGCCGGTGAAGACGGCCACTCTTCTGCTTGCGGGATCAGCGTCCAGCTCGATCGCGCCAGGCTGGCATCTGGCGGAGAGTCCCGCCA
>JBBITY010000332.1:1534-4334 GCA_037440565.1 Desulfurellales bacterium | reverse complement strand
TTGCTGATGTTGGTCATGTGTATTGCTGTCCCGTGTAGGTGACAGTCGGCCCCCCAAAGCCAACGAGTACACAGAGCTAGTCGCACTTTTTCCGGCCCATGACAAGCCGGGTCGGGAGGGGAACCGCCCCGCTTGGGCACGGTCCACTCACCTCCCCATTGGTTGCGTCACGCTTGGGCCACCGGGTATGGTGACGGCATGGCGCAGCGCTCAGAGCCCTGGCTGATGCGGACGTACGCCGGCCATACCGACCCCCGGGCAGCCAACGCGTTGTTTCGGACCAATATGGCCAAGGGACAAACCGGCTTGAGCGTGGCCTTCGATCTCCCGACGCAGACGGGTTACGACTCGGACGACCCGATGGCGGCGGGGGAGGTGGGAAAGGTCGGCGTGCCGATCTGCCACGTCGCGGACCTGGAGGCGCTTTTCGACGGCATCCCGCTCGCGAAGATGAACACCTCCATGACCATCAACGCCACCGCGCCGTGGCTGCTGGCCCTCTACATCGCGGTGGCCGAGCGCCAGGGCGCCGATCCGCGCGCGCTGCGCGGGACGACGCAAAACGACATCCTGAAGGAGTTCCTGTCTCGCGGCACGTTCGCCTTTCCGCCGGAGCCGTCGCTGCGGCTGACGGTGGATACGATCGAGTATGCGGTCCAACACATTCCGCGGTGGAATCCGATCAACATCTGTAGCTACCACCTGCAGGAAGCCGGAGCGACGCCGGTGCAGGAGATCGCCTTTGCGCTGGCGAACGCCTTTGCCGTGCTCGATCGCGTCAAAGCCCGCCCGGGCGTGCCGATCGACGACGTGGTCGGCGCGCTCTCGTTCTTCGTCAACGCCGGCATCCGCTTCATCGAAGAGCTGTGCAAGATGAAGGCGTTCGTTCGCTTGTGGGATCGCTACACGCGCGAGCGCTACGGGGTCATGGACCCCGCCAAGCGGCGGTTCCGTTACGGCGTGCAGGTGAACTCGCTCGGCCTGACGGCGCAGCAGCCCGAGAATAACGTCCAACGCATCGTCCTCGAGATGCTCGCCGTGGTGCTCTCGAAGGAAGCGCGGGCGCGCTCGGTGCAACTGCCGGCGTGGAACGAAGCGTTGGGCCTGCCGCGTCCGTGGGATCAGCAATGGTCGCTGCGCGTGCAGCAGGTGATGGCCTTCGAGACCGACGTGCTCGAATACGAGCGCGACATCTTCGAAGGCTCGACAGTCATCGAGGCGAAGGTTGCCGAGTTGATGGCCGGCGCCGAGGCGGAGCTCGAGCGCATCGAGCGCATGGGCGGATCGGCGGCGGCATTGGGGTATATGAAGCAGGCATTGGTGACGAGCCATGCCGAGCGACAGCGCCGGATCGAGTCGGGGGAGCTGGCGGTGGTTGGGGTCAATGTCTTCACCGAGCACGAGCCATCGCCGCTCGCCGCGGGTGGTGTGGAGAGCATCCTGACGGTGGACCCTGCCGCGGAGCGCGCGCAGATCGAGCGCTTGCGGGCGTTCCGCGCGCGGCGCAACGGGGCAGCCGTGCGCGAGGCATTGCGGGCGCTCGAAGACGCGGCGCGCAGCGGCGCGAACATCATGCCGGCGTCGATTCGGGCGGCGAAAGCGGGCGTGACGACGGGCGAGTGGGCGGGCGTGCTGCGCCGCGTGTTCGGCGAATATCGCGCCCCGACGGGGTTACAGGGCGTGGCGGTCGCGCCGCCGACCGACGCGTTGCGAGCGCTGCGCCAGCGGGCGGCCGAGCTCGCAGAGCGGGTCGGACATCCGCTGCGCCTGCTGGTGGGCAAGCCGGGGCTGGACGGGCACTCGAACGGCGCCGAGCAGATCGCCGTACGCGCCAAGGACGCGGGTTTCGAGGTGATCTACCAGGGCATCCGCCTGACGCCGGAGCAGATCGTGGCGTCGGCGCTCGAGGAGGACGTCGACGCGATCGGCCTGTCGATTCACTCCGGGTCGCACATGACCCTGATCCCGCGCATCACCGAGCTGCTGCGCGCGCGTGGCGTGACGGGCGTGCCCGTTGTCGTCGGCGGCATCATTCCCGACACCGACCGCCAGCGCCTCGAGGCGTGCGGCGTGAGCCGTATCTACACGCCGGGAGAAGTCACGCTCACGGCGATCATCGCCGACATCATCGAGTTGATCGCCGCCCACCGCGACCGCGCCGCTGGTGCGGCGTAGAAGCCTGTGAGGGAACCCCGGAGGGGTGGAGGAATGCTCCCCCCTCAAGAATGCTGCCGGAACGCGGTGGCTCCAGTCTTGAGGCGGGAGCGCCGATCCCGGCTGGTGTCCTTCATTCCCGAACTTCGTCACCGGTGCCCCGCCAACTTGGAGCCAACTCAAATCGTCCCGTGGGCGACTCGATCAACTTCGCGAAAACTTATGCGTCAGCAGTATCGTCCTCCTGAATGATCGACTTCGGTCGCAGGCGTGACCAATGCATCGTTCCGGATACGAGACTGTAGGCGCCCCTGACGAGCGTCAAATAAGATCTTCTGCAGCGATGTTGGGGGACAGCTAATGGAGCGAGCCACCCTGGTTTCGTTGTCGAAGCGATGGTAAAGGTCGCACGTTCGGCCCGCAGAAAGGTTGCAGCACAATGACGAGAGCGAGCGTGTCTCCGGTCGGTCTCTCCGGCGTGAAGCAGTTGGTCGACGCCACCGATGCGGTGGTTAGAGAGGCGCTAGAGGCGGCGAGCCGGCGGACTGACGGCGGCAAGAATATCGACGGCGAACAGGTGCACAGTGAGCGTCTGGCCTATGCGGCGACCGAGGTGGCGGCTGCGAAGGCGTTGCTCGATTACGCA
>JBBITY010000332.1:0-1511 GCA_037440565.1 Desulfurellales bacterium | reverse complement strand
CTGCCACGGCGGCGCAGCCGGACCCGTATCTGGAGGCGATGGCGGGCGTGTTCGCGGCCGAGGTGGCGCAGCGCGTGTCTGTGCAGGTGGACGCCCACCTGTCCGAGTTCGGGCTGAGCGCGGAACGGCTCAACGCCACGCTCGGCGCGCTGGCAACGAAGCAGCTCATGCGTGCCGCCGCGGCTGATGGGGTTCTGGAGGCCATTGGGCGGCACGTCATCGAGCAGCGCGGCGCCAATCACTGCTGGATCGAGAACGAGCTGGCCGTCATGACGCGCGACTCGGTGCGGCAGTTCGCCGAGAGCGAGGTCGCGCCGATCGCCGAGCGCATTCATCGCCACGATGAGCTCGTGCCGGACTCCATCATCGAGAAAATGAGCGAGCTCGGGTTTTTCGGCATGTCGGTGCCGGAGGAGTACGGCGGCGGCGGGATGGGCAATCTCGCCATGATCATCACCACCGAGGAGCTGTCGCGCTGCTCCCTGGCGGCGGCGGGAAGCTTGATCACGCGCCCCGAGATCCTGACCAAGGCGCTGCTCAAGGGCGGCACCGACCAGCAGAAGCACAAGTGGCTGCCGCTGATCGCGTCCGGCCGGCTCATGGTCGGCATTGCGGTCACCGAGCCAGACGTCGGTTCGGACGTCGCCTCGGTGAAATGCCGCGCCGACGCCGGCGAGATCGCGGGCAAGAAGGGCTATCTCATCGACGGCGCCAAGGCGTGGTGCACCTTTGCCGGGCGGGCCAACGTTCTGGCGCTGCTGGCGCGCACCGATCCGGACTTCAAGAAAGGCGCGCGCGGGCTGTCGCTGTTCATCGTCGAGAAGGATCCGTTCTACGGGCACAATTTCGAGATGAAGCAGAAGACCGGCGGACGGCTGGTCGGCAAGGCCGATGCGACACCGGGCTATCGGGGTATGCACTCGTACACCCTCAACTTCGACCGCTACTTTGTGCCGGCCGAGAACCTCGTCGGTGAGGAAGGCGGCCTCAACAAAGGCTTTTACCTCCAGATGGGCGGCTTCGCGGCGGGGCGTCTGCAGACGGGCGGGCGCGCGACCGGGCTGGCGCAAGCGGCGCTCGAACGCACCGCGGAGTACGCCAACGACCGCAGGCAGTTCGGCCAGCCGATCGGCGACTTCCAGCTCACGCGGTACAAGCTCGGCCGCATGGCCACCTACGTGATGGCCGGGCGGCAACTCACTTACGCCGCGGCGCTGGCGATGGACAAGGACGAATCCGTGGCGTTGGAGCCCGCGATGGCGAAGCTCTTCGCATCGGACGTCGCGGTCTGGGTGACGCAGGAAGGGCAACTGATCCACGGCGGCTGGGGCTACGCCGAGGAGTTTCCGATCTCCCGCTACGTGGTCGACGCCCTCGTCCTGCCGATCTTCGAAGGCGTGAAGCCGATCCTGGAGCTGAAGGTCATCGCCCGAAACTTGCTCGCGGGCTGAACGATCCGGATGCTTCCTTCTGTCCTTGACACGCCGCGTCGCGTTCCCGTATAGCGCGCC
>JBBITY010000331.1:0-4340 GCA_037440565.1 Desulfurellales bacterium | reverse complement strand
GTTCGCGCTACGGCAACTCGTCGTGGGCGGCGCGTCCGAGGAGGCGCGCGATTTCTTCCGTTGAGTATCCGAGCTCGCGCAGCACCTCCTCCGTGTGCTCGCCGGGCCGCGGCGCGAGCGTGCGCACGCGTCCGGGAGTGTCCGAGAACTTCGGCGCCACGCCGATCTGCCGGATGGTTCCATACTCCGGGTGCTCGACCTCCACGACCATCGCACGCGCGGCGCTGTGCGGGTCGGCCACCGCCTCGTCGAGGCCGTACACCGGGGTCACGCAGATGTCCTGCACGCTCAGCTCGGCGAACCACTCGTCGCGGGTCTTCTCCCGGAAGCGCCGGCACAGGAAGTCGAACATCTCGGGAAACTTCTCGGCGTTGAACTGTTCGGGCCCGTACTGCTCGCAGCCCAATGCCGCGCAGAGGTTTCGCCAGAACCATGGCTCCATGCAGGCGACGCTGAGCCACTTCTCATCGGCGGTGGCGTACACGTGGTAACAGGGCAGGACGCCGGTGAGGTAGTGCTCCCCGGGGCGCGGGGGCGCGCCGGTGGCGAAGTAGTCGCTGGCGGCCAGACATGCCAGCGAGAGCACGCCGTCGCTCATCGCCATATCGATGTATTGCCCGCGCCCCGTGCGCTGGCGGGCGTGGAGCGCGGCGAGGATGGCAAAGGCCGCGAACAAACCGCCGCCCGCGAAGTCGGCGATGATGTTCAGCGGGATCGCCGGCGGCTGGCCCGGCCAGCCGATCATCCCCAGCACGCCGGCCAGACTGATGTAATTGAGGTCGTGCCCCACGAGGTTGGCGTGCGGCCCCGTCTGGCCGTAGCCGCTGATGGCGCAGTAGACAGCGCGCGGATTGCGCCGGCTCACCGCTTCGTAGTCGACGCCCAGGCGCGCCGCCACGCCCGGCCGGAATCCCTCCACCACCACGTCCGCCCGGTCGGCAAGCCGCAAGAACACTTCGCGCATCCGCTCGTCCTTCAGATCGAGCGCGACTGATCGCTTGTTGCGGCCCATCGGAAGGAACGCCTTGCTGCGATCCCCGATGTTCATTTCGGTGTCGACCCGGCGCCCCACGCCCGGCGGTTCTTCCACCACGATCACGTCGGCGCCGAGATCGGCCAGCAGCATGGTGCAGTACGGCCCCGGCGCGTACCGGGACAGATCGAGCACGCGGATTCCTTCCAAAGGCATCATGATTTTCTCGTCTACACTGACTCCGAAACGGGGAAAAGAGGACGACGAAGGAACTTGAGCTCCGCTCCCTTCTCGCTTCCACGCTGCGCGGGCCAATGGGTCTATGCCTCGTTGGCCGGCCAACATCCTAAGCAGCGGCCAGGAAAGGGATACGCGGCGTCGCGCTCAAAACCGGGGCTGCCCACCGGGCGAACGCCTGGCCTGGTGCGCTGCTTCGAGCTGAGCCGCGGTGGGCGGACCGATCCTGAAACAGAGGGTCGCAACCGTGCGAAGGCCGGCGCACGCGCCGCGACGCGGACGCCACTGAAGGTGTTTGCAGGAGCGGACCGGACGAGGCCGTCGGTGCCGTTGAGCAAGCCGCAGCGCGCGAGAGCGGCTGATCCTTCTGCGCCGCCAGCCGCGCGTTGTGGCCGGGCTGTGCCGCCGAAACTGATTCCGGCCGATTCTGGAGGCTGGTTCCTCACTCTTTGGTTCTCCGGGTTCTCCGGACGCCCTCCGATTGACGGCCGCGACCGCGCACAAGTAAGAGTGCGGAGCGAGGTCGCCAACGTGTCGAGCGAATCCTTTCCCGTGCGCACGGGTTTCGATCCAGCGATGGCCGGCAAGCGCGCGGAGTGCGACGGCGGAGGACCGATCGCGGGGACCCATTTCGCAGCGCGCCAGGAATTCGCCGGAACGCTGACCGGCGAGTACATCGATCACGGCGACCCCCCGTGGCGCTGGTATCTCATGGTCGACCTGTACCGGAAGCCCGAAGGCTACGCGTGGGACGCCGTCTGGTGCGAGTCGGGCAGCATTTTCCTGGTCGAGGGCTGAGGGGCAACGGCCATTTGCACCTGTGTTGGTCGCCGACATCATCTTGCTTCTTTGCGTCGCCACGGCGGGCCTGGTGGTCGGCCGGGCCCTTCGCCTGCCGTCGATCGTCGCGTATCTCCTCGCCGGCGTCCTTGCGGGGCCGGGCGCATTCGGATGGGTGTCGCGCTCCAGCGCGATCGACCAGCTCGCGGAGCTGGGGGTCGCGCTGCTGCTCTTTGGCGTGGGCATCGAGTTCTCACTCGATCGCCTGCGGCCCATCCTCCTGCGGATGGTGACGAGCGGCGGCTCGCAGGTCGTATCGACCGCGTTCGCCACCGCGGCGGCGTTTCGCTGGCTTGGCATGGATTGGCCGGCGGCCATCTTCACGGGTTTTCTGGTTGCGCTGTCGAGCACGGCCATCGTCTTCAAGCTCTACGATGACGAAGGAGAGATCGACACGCCGCACGGCCAAGCCGCGGCCGGCATTCTCCTCTTCCAGGATCTCGCGCTCGTGCCGATGATGTTGCTGGTGCCGGTCCTCGCGCACCCGGGAGAAGGCGCCGCACTGGCCGCCGCGCTCGCGCTGGCGCGGGCGGCGGCGGCGCTGGCCGCGCTGCTGTTTCTCGCGCGTGCCGTGCTGCCCCGCGCCCTGGCCTTGCTGGCGCGCACTGGCACGCCCGAGCTCTTTCCGCTCGCCGCCCTTGTCATCGCGTTCGGGACTGCGCTCGGCACGGCGCAGCTCGGCCTTTCGCTGCCGATCGGGGCGTTTCTCGCCGGGCTCGCCCTGTCGGGCAGCCCATACGCCCATCAGGTCTTCGCCGAGCTACTGCCGCTGCGCGACGCGTTCGTCGCCATCTTCTTCACCGGCATCGGGATGTTGCTCGAGCCGTCGGTGCTGGTGGCCGCTCCGGCGCTGATGGCCGGCATGGTGGGCGCCGTGTGGTTCAAGGCGCTGCTGATCGCGGCCGTGGTCGGGTTGCTCTGGCGCTCGGCGCGGCTCGCGATCGTGACCGGGATGGGTTTGGCCCAGATCGGAGAGTTCTCGTTCGTGCTGGCGCGCGAAGGAGCGGTTACGGGTGTGATCTCGGCCGGCACCGAACAGGCTTTTCTCGGCGCGGCCATCCTGACCATAGCGGCGACGCCGTTTCTCATGCATGCCGCGCGGCGCCTGGCGCTCCTTGGCGCGGGCGCTCCGGGAGCTGCCGCCGCGCTGGAGCTGCGCGACCACGTGCTGGTGATCGGCTACGGCATCACCGGCCAGGCGGTGGCGCGGGTGCTGCGCGAGACGGGCGTCCCCTTCGTCGCCGTGGACATGCTCGCTGAGGCCGTCGAGGCGGGGCGCCGAGAAGGCCTCCCGGTGCGGTTCGGCGATGCGTCACGGCGCGCGGTGCTCGAAGAGATCGGCACGCCCCGCGCGCGGGCCGCTGTGGTGGCGGTGGGCGATCCCACTGCGACACGGCGGATCGTGTCGATGATTCGGCAGGCAAACCGCGAGGCGCGCATTCTCGTCCGCGCGCGCCGAGTGCACGAGATCGCGGAGATCGAACGCCTGGGCGCCGACGAGGTGATCCCGTCGGAGTTCGAGACGTCGATCGAGCTGTTCGTGCGATTGCTCACCCACCTCGGCGTCCCGCGACACGTCGTGCGCGTGCAGGAATCGATCATCCGCCTCGACCACTACAATGCATTGCGCGGGGTGGGGACGACGGCGGAACTGCTGGCGGAGACGAAAAAACTCATCGCCGGCGGCATCCTCGAAAGCGCACAGGTGATGAAAGGCAGCGAGGCCGCCGGACACACGTTGGCGGAGCTCGACCTCAGGCGGCGAACGGGGGCCATCGTGCTGAACGTGGTGCGGGAGGAGCAGCCGCTGCCGGCGCCGGACGGACCGACGCGACTCGAAGCGGGTGATCTCATCGTGCTTTACGGCCCGCACGAGGCCGTCGACCGGGCACTGCGGCTGCTCGAACCTTCAGGGGCAGGGGGTGCTCCCTCTCCCGCATTGCCGGCGGGAGAGGGTTGGGGTAATCCGGGCAGCGGGAGTCCTCCTCGCGGCAGTTCAGAAACAGGCAGCATTTCGAGAAAATCGACAGGCCCCGGAGGGAGAGGGGGCTGACGAATACGTCACCGTAATTCCGGCCAGCGGTGCTCAGCAGGTTTGCGCGACTAAATTTTCGTCAGATTCGGGTTAACCGTCACGGTCACGCGGTTCGCCGGACACCGGCCGGTTGAGGGAAGATTCCACCGAACATCTCGCGAGCTCGCCAGATGTTATCCCGGCTTCATCGCAACGATGATCTCCTGCGACTGATCGCGGCACCGTGGCATCGGCGTTGCATCCCCTCAGCTATAG
>JBBITY010000330.1:0-4352 GCA_037440565.1 Desulfurellales bacterium | reverse complement strand
ATGGATCAGGTCACCAACGGGGTCGCGGTGCGCATGGGGGTGCTGTTCTTGCTGGCGAACCGGGCGCGCCCACGAACCGAGCTGCCGGCAAAGCCGGCGGAAGAAGGTCCGCGCTTGCGGCGCCAGGCGGGCTGATGGCGTTGCTGATCACTGGGGGCACGGTCATCGACCCGGGGACAGGGCGGCGCGGCGCCTTCGATGTCCTGGTGGTCGACGGGCGGGTCGTGGAGGTCGCCGAACCGGGTCAGATCAGCGCCGCGGCGGAGCGGTTGGATGCATCGGGCTGCTGGGTGGTACCGGGATTGATTGACATGCACGTGCACTTGCGGGAACCGGGCTACGAGTACAAAGAGACCATTGCCACCGGAGCGGCGGCTGCAGTGGCGGGAGGCTTCACAGCGGTGGCGTGCATGGCGAACACCAATCCCGTGAACGACAGCGGCGCGGTCACGCAATACGTTCTGGAGCGCGCCCAGGCGGCGGGATTGGCGCGCGTGTATCCGATCGGTGCATTGTCGGTCGGGTTGCGCGGCGAGCGCCTGGCGGAGATCGGCGAGATGCGCGAAGCCGGCATCGTGGCGGTGTCGGACGATGGGCGGCCCGTCGTCGACAGCGCGTTGATGCGACGGGCATTGGAATACAGCGCGATGTTCAACCTGCCCGTGGTCGCGCACGAAGAAGACCCGGCACTGGCGGACGGCGGCGTGATGCATGAAGGTCCCACCTCCTTCCGGCTGGGGTTGAAGGGCGTGCCGGCAGCAGCCGAAGAGATCATGGTCGCTCGCGATATCGCGCTGCTCGAACGCGCCGGCGGCCGATTGCACATTGCCCACGTCAGCACCGCCGGGAGCGTCAGCTTGATCCGCAACGCCAAGGCGCGGGGCCTGCCCGTGACTGCCGAGGTGACGCCGCATCACTTCACGCTGACGGACGAGGCCGTGGGGACGTACGACAGCAATGCGAAAATGAATCCGCCGCTTCGCAGCGCCGCCGATGTCCAGGCCGTGATCGAGGGCCTCCGCGATGGGGTCATCGATGTGATTGCCAGCGATCACGCCCCGCATCACCGCGACGAGAAAGACGTGGAGTTCGAATCGGCCGCGCACGGCGTTGTCGGCCTGGAAACTGCGCTGCCGCTCGCCCTGCGACTCACGCGGGAAGCAGGTGTGCCGGTGGAAACGGTGATTCGTGCGATGACGACGGAGCCGGCGCGCATCCTCGGTCTTCCAGGGGGAAGCCTGGCGCCGGGCGCCGTCGCCGATATTACGGTCATCGATCCGGAACGGCAGTGGCAAGTGGAGCCGGAACAGTTCCGCTCGAAGGCCCGCAACACTCCCTTCGGTGGGTGGAAAATGACCGGCGCGGCCGTGGCCACGATTGTCGCCGGCCGGATCGTCTGGCGTGCGAACGGCACGCGCCAGCCGAACCGCAGAAAGCGGGGCACAAACCGATGAAGGCGCTTCTCGCACTCGAGGACGGCACCGTGTTCTCAGGGACGTCCTTCGGCGCCTGCGCAGAAGCCGCTGGGGAGGTAGTGTTCAACACCTCGATGACCGGCTACCAGGAGATCCTCACCGATCCCTCCTACTGCGGGCAACTGGTGGTGATGACGTACCCGGAGATCGGGAACGTCGGCGTGAACCCCGAGGACGTGGAGTCCTGGCGTCCGTTCGTCGAGGGCTTTGTCGTCAAAGAGTACTGGGAAACGCCCAGTAATTGGCGCGCTCGGCGCTCCTTGCACGCCTACCTGCTCGAACACGGCATCCCGGGCATCCAGGGCATCGACACCCGGGCGCTGGTGCGCCTGCTCCGCGATAAGGGATCGCTCAACGGCGTGCTGTCGACCAGCGACCCGGACCCCGAACGGCTGGTCGAGAAGGCGCGCGCACTTCCCAGCATGGTCGGGCAAGACCTGGTGCGGAAGGTGACGTGCGCCGCCCCGTACGATTGGACGGAGGGAGACTGGACGATCGAGGAGGGGTACCGTCCCGCCGCGGCCGACGCGCGGTGGTTCGTCGTCGCGTACGACTTCGGCATCAAGCGCAACATTCTGCGCAATCTCGTCAGCGCCGGGTGTCGCGTCCGCGTC
The DNA here is from genome assembly GCA_037440565.1 of Desulfurellales bacterium. Lineage (GTDB taxonomy): Bacteria > Desulfobacterota > Binatia > HRBIN30 > CADEER01 > JBBITY01. The sequence continues at coordinate 2,263 of JBBITY010000330.1, read as the reverse complement.
GTCCCGGCCGACACATCGGCCGCAGACGTCTTGGCCCTGCAGCCGGACGGCATCTTTCTTTCGAATGGTCCCGGCGACCCGGACGCCGTCCCGTACGCCAAAGCCGTCGTCCAGGAGCTGATCGGCAAGCGCCCGATCTTCGGTATCTGTCTCGGTCATCAGATCCTGGGTCTGGCGTTGGGCGGGCGGACCTCGAAGCTCAAGTTCGGGCATCACGGCGGAAACCAACCGGTGATGGACTTGAGCACGCGCAAGGTGGAGATCACGAGCCAGAATCATGGCTTTGTCGTCGACAGCGATTCGCTCGCCGGCATCGCCGAGGTCACACATGTGAACCTGAACGACCAGACGGTGGAGGGACTGGCCCACCGTGAGCTCCCGCTCTTCTCGGTGCAGTACCACCCCGAATCGTCGCCAGGACCGCACGACGCGCGCTACCTGTTCCGGCGCTTCGTGCAGATGATGGAGCAGTGGGCCTAGCGATGCCGAAGCGGACAGACATTCGGAGCATCCTGCTGATCGGTTCGGGTCCGATCGTGATCGGCCAAGCCTGCGAGTTCGATTACTCCGGCACGCAGGCCTGCAAGGCGCTGAAGGAGGAGGGCTACCGCGTCATCCTGGTCAACTCGAACCCGGCGACCATCATGACCGATCCGGACGTGGCCGACCGGACATATGTCGAACCGATCACCGCTCCGTTCGTGGAGAAGATCATTGAGCGGGAACGGCCCGATGCGCTGCTCCCGACGATCGGCGGCCAGACCGGTCTGAACCTGGCCATCGAATTGGCCGAGCAGGGCGTGCTCGATCGCTACGGCGTCGAGCTGATCGGCGCCCGCGTGGATGCGATTCAGAAGGCGGAGGACCGAGAGCTGTTCAAGGAAGCCATGCGGCGGATCGGCCTCGACGTGCCGCGCAGCGGTTGCGCTCGTTCGCCGGCCGAGGCGGAGGCGCTACTCGCCGAATTGGGGTTGCCGCTGATCATTCGGCCCTCGCGAACCCTGGGCGGCAGCGGCGGCAACCTGGTGACGGCGAGAGAGGAATTCGCCCGCTTGAGCGCCTGGGGTTTGGACACCTCGCCCATTCACGAAATCCTCATCGAGGAGTCGATCGCGGGCTGGAAGGAGTTCGAGCTCGAGGTCATGCGCGACGGCAAGGACAACGTCGTCATCGTGTGCTCGATCGAGAACTTCGACCCGATGGGGGTGCATACCGGCGACTCGATCACGATCGCGCCCGCGCAGACGCTCACCGACAAGGAGTACCAGCTGATGCGCGACGCCGCGATCCGCATCATCCGCGAGATCGGCGTCGACACCGGGGGCTCCAACATCCAGTTCGGGGTGCACCCCGAGAACGGCCGTCTGGTGGTGATCGAGATGAACCCGCGCGTGTCGCGCAGCTCGGCGCTCGCCAGCAAGGCGACCGGCTTCCCGATCGCGAAGATCGCCGCCAAGCTCGCGGTCGGCTACACGCTCGACGAGATCCCCAACGACATCACGCGCGAGACGCCGGCGTGCTTCGAGCCCACCATCGACTACGTCGTCACCAAGATCCCGCGCTTCACCTTCGAGAAGTTCCCCGCCGCCACCGACGTGCTGGGGCCGCAGATGAAGTCGGTCGGCGAGGTGATGGCGATCGGGCGCACCTTCAAGGAGTCGCTTCAGAAGGCGATGCGCTCGCTCGAGATCGGCAGCCACGGCTTCGAGCCGAGCGCCGCGCGCGACGATCCCGAGGTGCTGCGCCGGCGCCTGCGCGTCCCCAACGCACAGCGGTTGTGGGTGATCGGCGACGCCTTCCGCGCCGGGATGTCGGTCGAGGAGATCGCCGCCGAGTCGCGCATCGATCCGTGGTTCCTGCGCAACATCGAGGAGATCGTCCGCTACGAGCAAACGCTCGGCGCGGACCGGGAGCCCGCGACGCTCGCTGCGGCCAAGCGCCTCGGGTTCTCGGACGTGCGCGTGGCCGCGCTCGCCGGCACCTCGGAGCGGGCGGTGCGCGACGCACGGTCGGCGGCCGAGGTCCGGGCCGTCTACAAGACGGTGGACACCTGCGGCGCCGAGTTCGCGGCGCAGACGCCGTACCTCTACTCGAGCTTCGACGCCGAGGACGAGTCGGGCGTCACGCGCCGTCGCAAGATCATGATCCTCGGCGGCGGCCCGAACCGCATCGGCCAGGGCATCGAGTTCGACTACTGCTGCGTCCACGCCGCGTTCGCCCTCAAGGAGGACGGCTTCGAGACCATCATGGTCAACTGCAACCC
>JBBITY010000329.1:0-4352 GCA_037440565.1 Desulfurellales bacterium | reverse complement strand
GCGGCTCCACCGAACGGGAGCACGGGGAGCACCGTAGTCTGCAGGAGCACGCCGAACCCGGCCACCAACGCTATCACGACAAACGACCGCATCAGCCCGAACCGCGCGGCGACGCCGCTTCCTCAGCCGCCTGGATCATCCCACTTCGCGTGCGCGCTTCCTCCAGTCAAGGAAGAGTTTCTCGGACCTCTGCAGTCGCTTCGACAATCAGGACCTCCTCGATGCGCTCCACCGGCGCGCTGGGGCGAACAACGGCCGCCTGGAGCAGCCCCCGGTGCCGTCGGGTGACCTCGGCCACCTCGCCGATCAAGATGCCCTTCGGGAAAATGCCGTCCATTCCCGATGTGACCACCCGATCGCCGACAGCCACATCCTCGTCCTGGCGCAGGTAGTTCATGTAACAGCCTTCCTCGCGCGCGCCCTGGACGATGCCGCGGGCGCGGCTGCGCTGGACAATGGCGTCAATGCCACTGTTGTGATCGGTCAAAAGCAGCACCCGCGCGGCGGTGCGACTCACCTCGGCGATCTGTCCCACGACACCCTGTGGCGACAGCACCGCCATTCCGCGCCGTACGCCATCGCGCTCGCCTCGATCCACGGTCAAGGTGCGAAACCACGGCAACGGATCGCGGCCGATCACTCGCGCGCCGTACGCCACGCCGCGGATCGCGGTTCGAAACTGCAGAAGCTCGGTCAGGCGGCGATTTGCCTGCTCCAGCTCGGCCAGACGGACGAGTTCACTCTCCAGGGCCGCCATGCGCTCACGCAGGTACCGGTTCTCGCGCCGGGTGCCCACCAAATTGATGTAGTCCACCCATATGCCGCGCGTGCGAGCGCGCAGCCACGTGAATGCGTTCTGAAACGGCGCCAGCGCATCGAGCAGCACGTGGGCGATCGGGTCGCGGTAGGGCCGCGAGCGGAGGCTTACGGAAAACAGGAAGACGGAGACGATGAGCAAGCACCCGGAGGTCAGGAGGAGCCGGTTTCTCCGAACGAACCCCAGCATGCCCGAGTAGTCAGCCGGTGCGCCGGTGGGCCGCTGGCCTACGGCGCGCAACGCGGCCCCTTACTGCATCGTGATATCCTTCAGCAAGGCCAGTTCATCGAGCACCTTGCCCGCTCCCATGACGACTGCAGTGAGGGGGTCGTCGGCCAGCACCACCGGCAGGCCCGTTTCCTCGCGCAGCAGGACGTCGAGGTTGCGGAGCAGGGCGCCCCCACCTGCTAAGACGATCCCCTTATCCACGATGTCCGACGCCAATTCCGGCGGCGTGCGCTCCAAGGCGATGCGGACAGCGTCCACGATCTGACTGATTGGTTCGAGCAGCGAGTCACGGATTTCCTCGTCGGAGACCTCCACGGTCTTGGGGACTCCGGCGACCAGGTCCCGGCCCTTGATTTCCATCGTTTGAATCTCGTTCCCCGGGTACGCCGAGCCGATGGTGATCTTGATCAGCTCGGCAGTGCGTTCGCCGACAAGCAGGTTGTACTTGCGCTTGATGTACTGCACGATGGCTTCGTCCATCTTGTCGCCGCCCACCCGGACGGACTTCGAAAAGACGATGCCCTTCAGCGAGATGACGGCGACCTCGCTGGTCCCGCCGCCGATATCGACGATCATGTTGCCAGTGGGCTCGGTGATCGGCAGGCCGGCGCCGACGGCCGCGGCCATCGGTTCTTCCATCAGATACACCTCACGTGCGCCGGCCGACTCCGCGGACTCCTTCACCGCCCGCTTCTCCACCTCGGTGACCCCGAACGGAACGCAGATGACGATGCGCGGCCGGACAAGCGTCTTGCGGTTGTGAATCTTTTGGATGAAGTAGCGCAGCATCGCCTCGGTAATGTCGAAGTCGGCGATGACCCCGTCCTTGAGCGGTCGGATCGCGACGATCGATCCGGGCGTCCGCCCGAGCATCTTCTTCGCTTCGGCACCCACCGCCAGCACGCGGCGGGCGCCCCGCGCGTCCTTCTGTACAGCGACGACAGAAGGTTCGTTGCACACGATGCCTTCGCCCTTGACGTAGATCAGCGTATTCGCCGTTCCCAAATCGATCGCGAGATCGTTCGAGAACATGCCGAGCAGGAAGTTGAGAATCATGGTGTGGGCTTCAGCGTGGCGACGGAACCGTGGCGCGTGCGTACCAGAATTCCCGTGGCAGGGCAAGGCGATTCGTACGCAAGTTGCTTTCGTACCGGCGCTTCACTAACATCATTGAATTTCTGAAGGAGCCGCGACCCTGTGTTAGATGCGTTGCGCAAGAACGCGACCGACTCGCCATTGGTGAAGATCGTCTTCGGGGCCATCGTCGTGGTGTTCATCTTTTGGGGCATCGGCGGCGTGGGGGGCGACCAGATGCAGGTCGTCGCGCGGGTGAATGGCGAGGTCATCTCCGCATCGGAGTTCGAACGCGCATACACCAACGTCGCGCGCGCGTACCGCGACGCATATCCCGGAAGAGCGCCGGTGGAGTTGCGCGGCCAGGTGCTCGAGCAGCTCATCACGACCGCATTGCTGACGCAGGAGGCGCAACGGCTGGGCCTCGCGGTCGATGAAGACGAGCTCCGGCGGTCGATCGCGGGGATTCCGGCCTTTCAGGTGGGCGGGCGGTTCGACAAGAACGCCTACCTGGAGACGCTACGGGCCAATCAGCTCAGGGCACCAGACTTCGAGGCCTCCCAGCGCCAGCAACTCCTGGTCATGAAGATGCAGGAGCTGATCAAGGCGGGCGTTCACGTGACCGACATCGACCTCAGCGAGCGCTACCGGTACGAGAACGAACGCGTGAATCTCCGGTTTCTCAGGATTCGAGCGTCCGACTTCCTGTCGCAGGTGGTCGTGACGGAGGAAGAGGCGAAGGCCTATTTCGCAGAACACCAAGAGGATTTTCGCGAGCCCGAGCGACTGCGGATTCGTTATATCCAGTTCAAGCCGGGGGATTTCGCTGGGCAGGTGCAGCCGTCGGAAGAGGACATTCAAGCGTACTACGAGGCACATGTGACGGAGTATCGCCACCCCGAGGAAGTGCGCGCCCGCCACATTCTCTTCAAGCTGGCGCCGGCGGCCGACGAGGCGGCGCGGGCGGCGGCACGGGCGCGCGCTGCTGCGGTGCTTGCTCGGGCGAAGGCTGGTGAGGACTTCGCCATGCTGGCGAAGGCGCACTCGGAGGATGTGACCGGGACCGATGGCGGCGATCTCGGTTTCTTCGCCCGGGGGGCGATGACACCGGCTTTCGAACAAGCCGCCTTTGCCCTGGCGCCGGGCGATATCAGCGACATCGTCGAGACTCCGTTTGGACTGCACATCATCAAGGTCGAAGAGAGACGGGCGGAACGGGTGGATGCGCTCGGGGCAGTACGCGCAGCGGTCGTGCAGGCAATCCAGAAGCAGCGGGGCCGCGAGGTGGCGTTGCAGCGTGCCGAGGAGGTGCATGAACGGTTGTTGAACGGCGAGGACTTCGATGCCGTGGCCGCTGCGGTTGGCTTGACCCCCCAGGACCCGCCGCCCGTGGCGCGCACCGAAACCGTCGTCGGCCTCGGTCAGGACCCAGCGTTGCTGGACGCGATTTTCGAAACCGAGGCGGAACAGGTCGGCGAGATCGTCACACTCGACTCGGGCTACGTCGTCTTTCGCGTTCGGGAACGCCAGGCCAGTCGGGTCCCGGCGCTGGAAACAGTGCGCGAACGCGTGGAGAGTGCATTGCGCGCGTCGCGAGCCAGGGCGCTGGCGAAAGAACATGCAGAGACGTTGCGCAAGCGATTGGAGGGAAATCCCGATCTCGATGCGGTGGCCAAGGCGGAGAAGCTGGAAGTGCAGGAGACCGGGCCAGTCGGGCGGCTCGCCGGTTTCGTCCCGCAACTCGGCGATGCTCCTGGTCTCAAAGAGGCCGCCTTCCGTTTGACGCTGCAGGCGCCGGTGGCACCAGCGGTGTACGAGGTCAGCGGCGATGCCGTCATCGTCGTCCTGAAGGAACGGTTGCCGGCCGATGAGGCGAAGTTCGAGCAACAGAAAGCCGCCCTCAAAGAGCAGATGCGCCAGCGTCTGGAGGGGGCGGCGGTGCAGCAGTTCGTCAGCTACCTCAAGGGGAAGGCCGACATCGAGATCGGGCAGGGCTACGCCGCCGCATCGCGCGGCCCGTGATCATTCGGTCCTTCGGTAGATGACGGAGGGGACAGAGGTCGCGACGATTCCGCGCGCGGGAACCCCTACCGAACCCTTCTTCTGGCGCGCCAGTGACCGCGGGTGCCTTTTGGTCCACGGCTTCACCGGCACGCCTTACGAGATGCGGTTTCTCGGCGAGCGACTGCACGCTGCCGGATACACCGTCAGCGGCATCCGTCTTGCCGGGCAC
>JBBITY010000328.1:0-4373 GCA_037440565.1 Desulfurellales bacterium | reverse complement strand
AATGGTGATTTCAAGCCACCGCTTGCCGTCCACAACCTTCACGATCCGCACCGTAGCTGGAGCGGTCCGGCCCCCCGGCAAGCGAACGCCCCGACTCAGTCGCGCCAATGCCTCCGAGTCGGGCTGGCCCTTCACCTTGACCCGATACGTCTTGCGCACTCCGTAACGCGGGTGAGTGAGGCGCAGCGCCAGCTCTCCGTCGTTGGTGAGCAGCAACAGGCCAGCCGAATGGAAGTCCAGGCGGCCGACCGGAAAGACGCGCTCGCGGATGCCGGAGAGCAGATCGCGGATCGTCGCCGACCTTGCGGGTCAGACAGCGTCGTGACCACGCGAGTCGGTTTGTTCAATGCAAAGTAGCGCAACACGGCGGCCGGGCGCAGCGGCCGGCCGTCTACCGTGATCCGGTCACGATGGGGATCCGCCCGAGTCCCCAGCGCCGTCACAACCCGGCCATTCACCGCCACGCGGCCCGCCTGGATCAGCTCCTCTGCCGCCCGTCGCGAGCTGATGCCGGCGCGGCTCAGCAACTTCTGCAGGCGTTCCCCCTGCGGTGGTGTCCTCGCTTCCCGCTTCATCTTCTTCGGGCTCCGCTACCGGGCCGATCTCCTTCAGCTTCGGTAGATCGTCGAGATCCTTCAAGCCGAATACTTCAAGAAACTCCTGCGCCGTGGCGTACAGGAGTGGCCGGCCGACCGCCTCCTTGCGCCCAGCAATCCTGATCAGCCGCTTGTCGAGCAGTGAGCCGATGGCGCTCTCCGCGTCCACGCCGCGGATCGCCTCGATCTCCGCCCGGGTCACCGGCTGCTTGTAGGCAATAATCGCCAGTGTCTCCAGCGCCGCACGCCCGAGGCGCGGCGGACGTTCGCGCAGGAGCGCCCGCACCCATTCAGCATTCTCGGGCGCAGTGCGGAACTGGAACCCGCCGGCCACCGCTACCAAATGGACGCCGCGATCGCACCCCTCGTAATCGCGCCTCAGCCGTTCGATCGACTCTTTGATCTCCTTCGCCGATGGCCCATTGAGGATTTCGACCAGCCGCCGCAGCGGCACGGGTGCTCCGGCGGCAAACAGGAGGCTCTCGATGATGCCGTCGAGCCGCTCGCGCGGCCGCCTGTCGCTGGCGCCGTTTCCGTGCACGGCATCGACCGGCTCGGCGTCCAACACCGGAGCGCGCCCCGCCCCGGCCTGATCCGCTTCACCCTCAATGCTCTCGAACTCCGCCTCACTCATGGCGCCGCTCCCTCCTCCGGAAATGCCTCGGAACCCTCTCCCTCTCCCGCGTGTCATGCGGAAGACGGGCCTTCCGCGGCAGCACCGGACTTTCATTCATCTTCGCGTGGCCCGCTGGACCCATGGTCACCCCGCAACGGCTGCTGCCCCTTGGTACTCGTCCAGCAGATCGAAGGTCACGCTTGCAATGTCATCCACGGCGAGCACGATCAGGATCGGTCCGAACCGCTCCTCCTGAATTGCCTCAACCGCGCCGAGCCGCATCAACTCGAGCACGGCGAGGAACGTGACGATCACATACGGCCGGCCTGCTCCCTCATCGAACAAGCTGTCGAAGCTGACCGATCGAGCGACGCCCAGGCTGGAGAGAATGGACTGCAGGCGGTCGCGCAGGGACACTGCTTCGGCTTGCACTTCGTGAATGGGTTCCGGCTGCCGGCGCGCGAGCACCGCGCGGAAAGCTTCCATCAGTTCCCAGACCGTCACACGCACCGCCGGGCGCTCGTTTCCGCCAGCAACCCCGTCGAGGCTGGGCTCGCGGCCAAACACGTCGCGCCGCAGCAGCGGCCGCTCCGCCAGCGCCTGCGCCGCTTCGCGGTAGCGCTGGTATTCGAGCAGTTGGCGGACGAGATCGGCGCGCGGATCCGCCTCCTCTTCTTCACCGGCATCCGCCGACGGCAGCAGCATGCGCGACTTGATCAAGATCAGTGTGGCCGCCATCACCAGGTACTCACCGGCAACGTCCAAACTCAGGTCTCGCATGAGGTCCAGGTACGCGAGGTATTGCTCGGTGATCACCGCCACGGGAATGTTCGCCACGTCCACTTCGTTCTTCTTGATCAGGTGCAGCAGCAAATCGAGTGGCCCTTCGAATAGATCGAGGCGAACGCGGTAGACACCTACGCCGGCGTCGGGTGTCGGGTGTCGGGTGTCGGCGGCGGAGACGGGAGTCGATCCAGACATTTCGCCTTCGTCAATCATCTGCGTCCTCGCGCGCCCGACATCCTACACCCCCTCGCTCGATTCCCGCTTCACAGCCTCATCACCGCGCGCACCGCGCTCATCGTCTCGGCGGCGACCGCCTCCGCACGCTGATTGCCGGCCTCCAGCGCGGCCGCGACCGTGTCGGGGTGTTGCTCCAGCTCCGCGCGCCGGGCGCGGATGGGCGCCAGCTCGCTGGTCACGTGGTGGATCATGAGCTTCTTGCACTCGAGGCATCCGATGCCCGCCGTCCGGCATCCCCTCGTCACGTACTCGATCTCCTCCGGCGTGCAGTAAAGACGGTGCAAGGTAAAGGCGGGGCAATCGTTCGGCTCGCCCGGATCGGTGCGGCGCACGCGCCGCGGATCGGTCATCATGCGGCTCAGCTTGGCGTCGATCTCCTGCGGCGCATCCGAGAGGAACACCGCGTTGTTGTAGCTCTTGCTCATCTTGCGGCCATCGGTACCGGGAATTTTCGGCGACTCGGTCAGCAGCGCGTCCGGCTCGACGAACACTTCACCGTACAGGCGGTTGAACCGCCGCGCCACCTCGCGGGTCAGCTCCAAGTGCGGGACCTGGTCCACCCCGACTGGAACGCCGTGCGCTTTGTACAACAAGATGTCCGCCGCCTGCAGCACCGGGTAGCCGAGCAGACCATAGTTGAGCTGAGCCATCGCCGCCTCGTCGTCGCCGCTGATCAAACCCAGCTCTCGCGCCTGTTCCTTGATGGTCGGATTGCGCAGCAGCCATGGCGTCGGCACGATCATCGAGAGGAGCAGGTGCAGCTCGGCGTGCTCTTTGATCGCCGACTGTTTGAAGATCACTGCACGGGCCGGATCGAGGCCGGCCGCCAGCCAGTCGACCAGCATATCGTGGGTGGCGGCGGCAATGCCGCTGGTGTCCTGATACCCGGTAGTCAGCGCATGCCAGTCGGCGACAAAATAGAAGCACTGCGCCTCGTCCTGGAGGCGAATCCAGTTCCGCAGCGCGCCCAGCAGATGGCCCAAGTGGAGACGCCCGGTGGGCCGGCAGCCGCTGACGACTCGCAGCCGCGTCTTTGCTTCGGTTTCGTTTGCCTGCACCGCCGTCATCCCCTCGCCCCACCACACTCGCGCCGCCAGTTTCAGAGCAACGCGCGCAACACCAACTTCACCACCGGACCGACGACGCGGCCCAGCGTATTGGTGACCAGCAACGCCACGACGATGAGCATCCCGTAGGGCTCGAGCCGCGCGTAGGCAACGGCCTGAGCGCGCGGCAGCACGCCGGCAAGCACCCGCCCGCCGTCGAGCGGAAGGATCGGGATCATGTTGAAGACCGCGAGCACGACGTTCATCACCACGCTGTGCCCAGCCATGAGGGCGAGCGGCCGGAGCACCGTGCTCCCGGCCGTCGCGCTGGCGGAAGCACCGAGCGCAACCAGCACGTGCAACACCGCTGCACTGGCCAGCGCCAACGCCACGTTCATGACCGGCCCAGCAAGGGCCACCGCCACCATGTCGCGCTTTGGGCGGCGCAAGTTGCCGAACTGCACCGGGACCGGCCGGGCCCAACCGAACACGAAAGGCGAGTTGGCCGCAACGAGCAAAAGCGGGAGGAGCACAGTGCCGATTGGGTCCACATGCGGGAGCGGATTGAGCGTCAGCCGTCCCATGCGCGCCGCGGTCGGGTCACCGAGGCGAAATGCGACGTACCCGTGGGCCACCTCGTGGAGAATGACGGCCGCGAGGATCGGCAACGCCCACACCGAGAGCTGCTGGAGAAATTCGTGCATGTGCGCCGGACCGTAGCAAAAAGCAGCCGCTCCCGCCATGTGCGCGGGGGCAACGCCGGGGGCCGACACTCCCGACATCACCCCGACATCTGTCCCCCGCGCAGCTCACGCTCGTGGGTGAAATTTGCGGTGGATGTCGCGCAGGCGGTCACGGGCGACGTGCGTGTAGATTTCGGTCGTGCCGATATCGGCGTGACCCAACATGACCTGCACGGCGCGCAGATCGGCACCGCCCTCCACCAGGTGCGTCGCGAAGGCGTGGCGCAACGTGTGCGGGCTGATGCGCTCTGCCATGCCGCAGGCGCGCACCCGCTGGCGCAGCCGCTGCCAAAACCCTTGTCGGGTCATCGGCCGCCCGGCGCGTGTGACGAAGAGATACGGGCTCAGC
>JBBITY010000327.1:2687-4380 GCA_037440565.1 Desulfurellales bacterium | reverse complement strand
AGGCGACCATGACGCCCTCCGAATGGACCTTCCACAATTACTCCAGCGACATGGAAATCAGGCTCACGCCTGACGCGGAGCAGCTGCATTTCCTCTTTCCCGCGGGCGTCTTCTGCCGCCGGCTGCTGCTGACGGAGCCCAGGGTCGTCTCCTTTGGCGCGAGGGCTGGACTGCCACGTCTGGCCGGGGGCTTTCTGCGGCTCCTGGGCAGCGAGTGGCCGTTCCTCAGCGTCGGCGAGAGAACGGACATGATCTATACGGCGGCGCAGCTGGTGCAGCTCGCCATCACCGAGCAGCAGACGGCGTCCCGCATGACGATGCAGGAGGCCCTGCGCGAACGCGTCAAGGCGCATGTCGCGCGCAACCTGCGCGATCACGGGCTGACCATCGAGCGCATCGCCGCTGCGCTCGGATGCACCAAACGCAATCTGCACAAGGTGTTTCGTGACGATGCGCACACCCTGAGCGCCTATATCTGGGACCTGCGCCTGCAGCGCTGCGCGGCAGATTTCGCCGATCCGTCCAAGCGGCACCAGACGATCACGCAGGTCGCTTTTTCCTGGGGCTTCAACAACGCGGCGCACTTCTCCCGCTTGTTCCGTGAACGCTACGGCGTCTCCGCCAGCCAGTTCCGCGCCGGGGCGGTAGCCAGTGGCGAGGCGGGCACGATGGATCTGCCGGTCAGTCGACGGCGGCCGAGCCGGATGCTCGATGGCGGCCGTCCGGCGGCGGCGCACTAGCACGCTCCGTTTCTTTGCCAGCGCAGCCGTGCGGCGAGCGCCTCAAGGGCACAGCGCCCTGTCCTCCGAAGCAGCACTCGCTGCGTTCATCTGTAGCTAAGCCGACAGTTCCCGCAGAACGAAGCTGCGCCTCATCCGGGCGCTAAGCTCATTCAATGAGTCTGTTTATTGACAGGGAGTCACGCTCGTGCAGGAGCTGAAGCCGATCACGGATCTCCCAACGCCTGATCGCGACTGGTCGACGGCCGTTCCGCCGCGAATGGAATTCGCCTTTCGCGTTCGCATCTTCTTCAAGGAGCGGATCCTCTTTCACCCGCGCACGCCGATGGGCGGGCGCGTCTACGTGCCGCCCGCAGGGGGCGACATCGTCGGCCCACGACTGAGCGGGCGCGTCGTTCCCTACAGCGGCGCGGACTGGGCGCGCGGTCGCGCCGACGGAGCAGGTGAGCTCAACGCCCACTACATGCTCGAGGTCGACGACGGCACGCCGATCTACATCAATAACCGTGGCTTCCTCTACGGCCGCAAAGACGGCAAGCCGATCCCGATGGGCGGTGCCGTGCCTGGTAGCCAGAGCGCGCCCGGGGCCGGTGGCCGCACGACCTGGCACATCGCAGACGATCTCTACTTCATCTGCCTGCCGACGTTCGATGCGCCCGCCGGCCCGCACGACTGGCTGACCCGCCATGTCTTCATCGGACGCGGCCGCCGCATCCCGGCACCCGACCACACGGTGTTCGACTACTTCGTCGTCACGGGTTGAAGGGCCATGGCTGCCGCATCAGCAATCCTGAACCAAGGAGCAAATTCAGTGTCCCCGAACAGCAAGAAGCCTGGTGGCGCCACAGTTGCGACGCTGTTGGCAAGCGCGGTGATCGCCGCAGTTCAGCTCGGCATGGCGACTCCCGCCTTGGCCCAGTCGACCGGATCCACCCAGGCCCAGGGCAGGGCGG
>JBBITY010000327.1:299-2658 GCA_037440565.1 Desulfurellales bacterium | reverse complement strand
CGAGGAGATCGTCGTCACCGCCACGCGGCGGGCGGAGCCGCTGATGAAGGTACCCCTGTCGGTCACGGCCTATTCGCAGGAAGCGCTCGACCAAAAGGGTGCCCGCGACATCGACCAGATCGTGCAGCTGACGCCGGGTGTCCAGCTGGAGCGTGCCGCGCGCTACAACGGCACGGCGTCGAACATCACCGTGCGCGGCGTGCGCTCCACCTCCGGCCTGCCGACCACTGGCATCTACATCGACGATACGCCCGTGCAGATGCGCCAGGGAACCTCGCAGTCCGCGACGAACCCCTATCCACGCCTGTTCGACCTCGAGCGTATCGAGGTCCTGCGCGGTCCGCAGGGCACACTGTTCGGTGCCGGTGCCATGGGCGGCGCCCTCCGCTTCATTACACCCTCTCCCAGCCTGTCGGGCCTAGACACCTATGCGCGCGGCGAAGTCGGTAGCACCGACAGCGGAGGCATGAGCTACGAGGCAGGCGGCGCCGTCGGCGCGCCGATCGTCGAGGACAGGATCGGCATGCGCGTGAGTGCTCATTACCGCAAGGACGGCGGATTCATCGATCGCGTGAATTACGGTGGCGGCGTCGTCGACAGGAACTCGAACTGGAGCGACGCGCTGGCAGCGCGCGGAGCCCTGGCGTTCAAGCTGTCCGATGGGTTGACCATCACCCCGAGCATCTTCTATCAAAGGAGCAAGGTTGGCGACACGTCCGTTTTCGTCGAGGCCCTGTCCGATCTGGGCCGGCACCGGCTGGCCCAGAACAATCCGCTCGCGCAGCCGGGCAGCGACGAGTTCACTCTGCCGGCGCTGAAGGTCGAGCTGGAACTGGGGTCGGCGACGCTCATCTCGAACACGTCGTACATGGACCGCGACGTGAAGAACGGCTACGACGCCACGACGCTCGATCTGGCCTCGCTGGGGCGCGTCCTGGGGCCGCCGCCGCCGGCACTGCAGGACGTGTTCTCGCGCAGCACGGCGAACAGCGGCACCAGGATGTTCACGCAGGAAGTGCGGGTGCAGAACAGCGACGCCGGCGCGCGGTTCAACTGGGTGGCGGGCGCTTTTTACCAGCATACCAAGATTCACGACCAGTTCTCGGTCGAGAATCCATTCCTGCTGGACGTCGTCAACTATGGTCGCGCGAGCGCGGTGCCGCCGCTTCCGCCCTGTCCCACTGTAGCGGCATGCTTTTTCGGCGTCGGGCTCTACCAGGACAGCTATGCGCTGGTCATCGACTCTCGTCTGAAGGACGAGCAACTCGCGGCGTTCGCGCAAGTCGACTACCGGATCACCGGGAAGCTGAAGTTGACGCTCGGTGCCCGATACGGCGACCTCAAGTTTACGTCGAACGGCTTTGTTGCCGGTCCTGTGGTCGTCAGTACGGGACGGACCGTGGTGATCGATCAGCGAAGCAAGCCCTTCACACCGAAGGTCGGCCTGTCCTGGCAGGGGAATGACGACAATCTGTTCTACGCCAATGTGGCCAAGGGCTTCCGCGTCGGCACCGTCGCGCCGCCGGTGGGCAGCCGGTGCGCGGCGGATGCCACCGTCATGGGTTTCGACCCCAACGCATCGCGCGTCATCGAGCCGGATTCGCTGTGGAGCTATGAGGTGGGATCGAAGAACCGGTTGTTCGGCGCGACAGTGGTGCTCGACGCCGCAGCGTATTACACCGACTGGAAGAACATCCAGACGAACCTGACGCTGCCGAGCTGCCAGATCCCGACGACGATCAACGCCAACAACGCGGTCAGCTGGGGCTTCGATCTCGCTGTCACGTCCAATCCTGTCGCGGGGCTCAGTCTTGGCATGATGGCCTCCTACAACGACAGTCATTACACGTCCGAGACTCCGAGCTCCATTCCGGGAGTGCCGGTCTACGCCAAGGGCGAGCCGCTCGGCGGGCCGCCCTGGTCGCTCTACTTGAGCAGCGAGTATGAATTTGCCCGGAATGGCGTCCGTCCCTACGTCCGCGGCGAGCTGGCGCATACGACCCATGACAGCACGCCGCTGTCCGTCTCGGTGGTCAACAATCCGGACATTCCGCGCGCGCCCGCGACGACGACGCTCGATGTGCGCGCGGGCGCGCGGTTGAACGGCTTCGACCTGTCGGTCTTCGCAAGCAACCTGCTGAACGCGCACCCGGAGATTGCGCGCTACGAGGACACGCCGGCGGCCAACTACTTCCGGGGGCTGACTCTACGGCCACGCACGATCGGCCTGACCGTCACGTTCCGCAATTGACGCGATGACCGAAGGCGAAGCGGTATGGGGTTGCAACATCTGGCGGTCCGCCGCCGTTCGGGGAACGGATGATGGCAGGGGAGGACAGATATGACTACATCGTGGTCG
>JBBITY010000327.1:0-256 GCA_037440565.1 Desulfurellales bacterium | reverse complement strand
CGGCGGACGTCCGGGTCCTGCTGCTGGAAGACGGCGGCATCAACCGGCACCCGCTCATGAAGATGCCGCTGGGCTTCTTCCCGATGATGATGGACCCGCGCGTGGGCTGGCGGTACCAGAGCGAACCCGAGCCCGGTCTGGGCGGACGCGTGCTGCCGCTGCCACGCGGCAAGCTGCTGGGAGGCTCCTCCTCGATCAACGGCATGCTATACGGCAGGGGTCACCCCCAGGACTACGAGCTGTGGAAGCAGCAGGG
>JBBITY010000326.1:0-4387 GCA_037440565.1 Desulfurellales bacterium | reverse complement strand
GCCGGTCGTGAGGGCTTCGTCCCGAACGACTGCCGCCTGGACCCGGACACGGATCAGATCCTGATCATCACCGGACCCAACATGGCAGGGAAGTCGACGTACCTCCGCCAAGTGGCTCTGATCGTACTGCTGGCGCAGATGGGGAGCTTCGTCCCGGCGGCACGGGCCGAAATCGGCGTGTGCGACCGCTTGTTCACGCGCATCGGAGCGTCGGACAACCTCGCCGGCGGCGAGTCCACATTCATGGTCGAAATGAAGGAGACGGCGAACATCCTGCGCCAACTGACTGACCGGAGCCTCGTGATCCTCGACGAGATCGGGCGCGGAACCAGCACCTTCGACGGCATTTCCATCGCCTGGGCGGTGGCCGAGTACCTGCACGACCACGCGCCCGCGCGCGCGCTGGTGCTGTTCGCCACGCACTATCATGAACTGACCGACCTGGCGCGCGCGAAGGAGCGGGTGCGGAACTTCTCCGTAGCGGTCCGCGAGTGGAAAGGCGAAGTGCTCTTCTTGCGCCGCATCGTGCCGGGCCCGGCCAGCCAGAGCTACGGCATTCAGGTCGCGCGGTTGGCGGGCGTACCGGACCCGATCATCGCCCGGGCCAAGCAAATTCTCTCCAATCTCGAGCGCGGCGAGTTGACCGAAGGGGGAGCGCCGCGTCTGGCCCAAGACGGCGGGCGCAATGGCGCCGAGCAGTTGCCGCTGTTCGCCGCTACCGAGCAGCGCCTGCGCGCCGCGCTGGCCGCCATCGACGTGGAGCGGTTGGCGCCCCTCGATGCCTTGAACCGACTGCATGAGCTGGTCCAGTTAGCCCGCAAGCCGAGGCCGTGAGTGCGAGTGGGAGGCTGGAGTGGCGGATCGGTTGGTGCGCGTCAGGGCTCTTGCGAGGCCGTGGGGGATTTGTCGACAATAGCGGCAACCGCGTGTGTATGATCGATCCGCGCATCGAGATTATTTCTCCCAGCATCGAGCCGCTGCGCACCCTGGGGCCGTTTCACGTCGACGGCGCCTGGGGACGCCAAGCCCGCGAGTACCTCGCGCGCGCGCGGGCGCTGCTGTTCGAGCAACACAAGGCCGGCGCCTCGGGCCGTGCGGTCGTGGAGGGCTACACGCGCGTGGTCGACCACGTCGTGCAGACCCTGTTTGCGGTCGCCCGCGCGTCCTATGCCGAGCGCTACGCCGTCATCGATCAGCGCTGCACCCTGATTGCCCAAGGGGGCTACGGCCGCGGCGAGTTGAACCCCTGCTCGGACATCGATCTCCTGTTTCTCTATCCACATCGCCCGGACGCCTACGTGGAGACGGTGACCGAGAAGGTCCTGTACGCCCTCTGGGACACCGGCCTCATGGTCGGGCACGCGATGCGCGGCCTGCGCGAGTGCGTGCGCCTCGCTGGGCGTGACTTCAAGGTCAAGACAGCGCTGCTCGACGGGCGCTTTCTCGCCGGCGACGAGCGCTTGTACGCGGAGTTCACCGCCATCATGGACAGCGAGGTCCTCCGGCGCAATGCCGCGCGCTTTTTTCGCGAGAAGGTGGCGGAGAACGAAGAGCGCCACCGCAAGTACGGCGACTCGGTGTACCTCGTCGAGCCGCACCTCAAGGAAGGCGAGGGCGGGCTCCGCGACATCCACACGGCCATGTGGCTGGCCAAGGTGAAGTTCAAGATCCATCACCTGAGCGAGTTGGTACAGAAGGGGGTGATCACCGAGGCGCAGCAGGCCGAAATTCTGGGGGCGCAGGACTTCCTCTGGCGCGTGCGAAACGCGTTGCACTTCCTCAGCGGCCAGCACCAAGACCAGCTCACCTTCGAGTATCAGGAGCGCATCTCGGCCGACCTCGGCTTCCGCGATGACGGCAAGACCAAGGGGGTCGAGCAGTTCATGCGCACCTATTACCTGCACGCCGCGGCGGTAAACCGCTTTTCAGAGGAGATCATCGGCCGCTGCATTAGCCGCTCGACCCCCTACCGGTTGCTCGGGGCGTTGGGCGGCCGCGAAATCCGGCCCGGCGT
This sequence comes from Desulfurellales bacterium, assembly GCA_037440565.1. Classification (GTDB taxonomy): domain Bacteria; phylum Desulfobacterota; class Binatia; order HRBIN30; family CADEER01; genus JBBITY01. The sequence continues at coordinate 2,373 of JBBITY010000326.1, read as the reverse complement.
GCGCGTCGCCGGCGACGAGCTGGTGGTGGGGGATCCGGCGACATTCCGCAGCGATCCGAGCAAGCTGATTCGGGTGTTCGCCGATGCCCAGCGCCACGGTGTGCGCCTCAGCAACGCTACACGCCGCCTGATCCGCGCGCACACCGCGCTGCTCGATGAGGCGGCGCGCTGCTCCGTGCCGGCCGCGACCGCATTCCTCGACATTCTGGGCTGGAAGACGGGTGTGTACGAAACGCTTGTCGAGATGCACAAGCTCGACGTGCTCGATGCCTACCTGCCCGAGTTTGCCGCCTTGCGCTGTATGGCGCAGTACGATCGCTACCATATCTACACCGTCGATGAGCACACGCTGCGCGGTACTTGGTTTCTCGAGCGGCTTCGATTGGGCGAGTTCAAGGAAGCGGCCAAGCAGCTCACCGACGTCATGCGCGAGATCGACAAGGTCGAGATTCTCTACCTTGCCATGCTCTTCCACGATGCCGGCAAGGGTCAGGGCGGCGACCACTCCAACCGCGGCGCCGCGATGGCGCGGCGGGCCGCCGAACGCCTGCATCTGCATGCCGACGACGCGGCGGAGCTCGAATTTCTGGTGCGCCATCACCTGCTGATGCACCGGCTCGCGACCCGCCGCGACATCCACGACCAGAAGCTGGTGCTGGAGTTTGCCAACACCGTCGGAACCGTGGAGACGCTGAAGAAGCTCTACGTCCTGACGTTCGCCGACCTCAACGCCACCAACCCGGCGTTGTGGAACGGATTTCAAGACATGTTGCTGGGCGAGCTGTACACGTTGACCGTCGACGCCTTCGAGCGCGGCGTGCTCGCTGAACCCGACCAGCAGGCGCGCGCCCAGCGCGTCCGCGCCCGGGTCCGCGAGGCGATCGGTCCCAGCGGTGGGGCGGCCTTGGAACGCTTCCTTGCCGACATGCCGGATCGGTACTTCCTCTCGACCCCCGAGGCCGAGATACCGCGCCATTTCGCCATGGCGCGCGGCCTCGAAGAAGAGCCGATCGTCACCCACGTCGCGCACTTTCCCGAGCGCGAGTTCAGCGAGTTCACGGTCGTGACGCGTGACCAGCCGGGGTTGTTCGCCAAGCTCACGGGGGTCCTCCGCGCGCACGGCATGAACATCGTCGGCGCACAGATTACGACCGGCGGCAGCGGCACGGCGCTCGACGTCTTTCGCGTCTCGCATCTGGACCGCGCCGCGATCGCGCGCAGCGACGATCGCTGGACACGCATCGAGGTGGCGACTGCCAAGGTCATCGCGGGCGAGCTGGACGTCGAGGCAATGGTTGCCGCGGCCGGACGGCCGTCGGTGCTGGGCGAGAAGGTCGTGCCCCATGTGGCGACTTCGGTGGAGATCGACAATCACGTGTCGGAGGACTTCACGGTCATCGACGTGTACACGCAGGATCGCGTCGGTGTGCTGTTCGCGATCACCAACGCGCTCTATCACCTCGGCCTCTCGATCCACCTGGCGAAGATCACGACCAGCGTCGACCGGGTGTTTGACGTATTTTACGTCACCGACGCGCGGGGCATGAAGATCGAGGACCCAGACGCCCTGGCGGGCATCCGGAACCGGCTGGTGACGGTCCTCGAGTCGCTTGCCGAGCCGCCCCCCAGAGCGCCGAGTGCGGCGTGCGGAGCGCCGGTCGGGAAATGCAAGCCGGTGCCGCCGGATACAGGATGAAGGGTGGGGAGTGAAAGCGCGAGAGCGAAGTGCGCGATCTGCGATCGGGAATCCGCAATCGAAGGGTCCGCAACCCGCAGTCGGCGATCCGCAATCGCTGGACGCGGTGGTCGACCGGTACGTGCGCTACCTGGCGGCTGAGCGCAGCGTGTCGCCGCACACCTTGGCGGCGTACAGCCGCGATTGTGCAGCGCTGGTCGATGCGCTGGAAAAGCAGGCCGTGCGCACGGCTTCAGAGGTGCTGCCGGGACACATCGTCGGCTTTCTGGAAGAGGCCCAGCGCCGCGGCCTCTCCGCCCGGAGCCGCGCGCGCGCGCTGGCGGCGGTGCGGGGGCTATTTGCCTTTTTGCTGCGCGAGGGAGTCATCGCGCGCGACCCGAGCCGCGAGTTGCGCCGGCCGCGGCTGGGGCGCCGGCTGCCGCAGAGCTTGAGCCGCGACGGCGTCGCCCAGTTGCTCGGCGGCACCGACACGGGGGCGCTGGCGCAGCGCGATCTGGCGATGGTCGAGTTGATCTACGCCAGCGGTCTGCGCGTGTCCGAAGTCGTATCTTTGAAACTGAGCCAGGTGAATCTGGAGGCGGCCTATCTCACCGTGGTCGGCAAGGGCCGCAAAGAGCGTGCGGTGCCGATTGGGACGTACGCGCGCGAACGGCTACTCGCGTACCTGCGCGATGCGC
>JBBITY010000325.1:0-4387 GCA_037440565.1 Desulfurellales bacterium | reverse complement strand
CAGGGCGACGCTCCCGCGCAGCTCCTCCGCGCGCGCGACCACCGTGAGGGAAGGATCGACAATCGCCCGCGCGTCGCGCCCGCGCACGAGCAGCGAGTTGCCATGAGGATATCGGCCGTTCTTCTCGCCGGCGAGCACGGTAACGGCGCCGAAGCTCCGATCAGCTTCCAATTTGGGCTCCAATGCAGGAATGAAATGCGAAGCAGGAATGCATGTGAACCGCGGATTTGCCAGGAAGGGCGTCGCCGCAGACTCGACCGGCGTCTCTTACCTGCTAACAGCAGCGCGGGCAAGGCGACCCGGGTAGGCGGTCGTCGAGAATCGAGACCAGACCCGCCCGTCCTTCGACAAGCTCAGCGTGAGCGGGCCTTTCTCCGGCACGCTCCCAGCCTACTCTTGGGCTGGAGCGATGCGCGGCACCATCCCGGCCTCGCCTTTTCTCCGCAGCTCGTCGATCAGCCGGTCGAGGTGGCCGGAGATGTCGCGCACGTACTCGTAGAGGTGCTTGTGCATGAGCGCGAGCGTGACCACCGTCCGGAACTGGCCCGGGCGGCGCCAGGCGGTTTCGAGCATCATTGCCAGCGTCATCCAGGCGCGCTGCGGTGAGGCGCGCAGAATGCACGTCCACAGCACGCGCAGAAAAATGCGGAGATCGTGCCCGCCGGTGAGGAGTTTGGATCGGATGGCTGCGCCCTTGCCGAGCACGAAAGCCATCGTCCGCAGGCGGTAGTTGCGGTAGCTGTACAGCCTCTGCAACAGGGCCTTGTAGCCCTCGTACAATTCGAGGCGCGACATCCCCCGGGGCAGGATGTTGGTGAACACGAACTGGTCTCCCACCGACTCGGCGAGCAGCCGTCCCGCCTCCTTGAGCCGCGCGTAAAGCGGGGTCTTCGGCACCGCATTGAGCATGCCCGTCATCGAGACGGGAATCCGCGCCTCCTGGATGAAGCGGAACTGCTCGTCGAAAATCGTCGGGTCATCGTGATCGAAGCCGACGATCATGCCGGCCATGACCTCCATGCCGGCTTGCTGAATGCGGTGGACGGCGCTGAGGAGATCCTCGCGCATGTTCTGCGTCTTGTGGGTTTCCTGCAGGCTTGCCGCCCGCGGCGACTCGATGCCGACGAAGATGGTGGTGAAATGCGCCGCGTGCATCAGGCGCAGCAGCTCGTCGTCCTGTGCGACGTTGAGCGTCACCTCGGTCATGAACTCGAGCGGATAATCGCGCTCTGCCTGCCAGGCGGCGATCGCGCTCAGCAGCGCCTTCGCCTCCTTCTTGTTGCCGATGAAGTTGTCGTCGACGACGAAGATGTTGGCGATCCCGAGCTGATAAATGGCCTCCACCTCGGCCATCACCTGCGCGACGGTCTTGGTGCGCGGCTTGCGGCCGTACATGACGATGATGTCACAGAACTCGCAGTTGAACGGACAGCCGCGGGCGAACTGGATCGTCATGGTGCGGTACTCGTCGACCTTGAGCAGGTCGAAGCGCGGCAGGGGCGAGTCATGCAGACTCGGCTTCTCGACCTGGCGATACTCGCGTTGCCACGTCCCCGCTGCGTAGTCGCGTAGAAACTGCGGCCAGGTGTATTCGGCCTCGTCCACGAACACCACGTCGACCTTGTCCCGCAGCTCCTCGGGGCAGAGCGAGGCGAACGGGCCGCCGGCGACGACGAACTTGCCCCGCCGCCGAAAGGCCTCAGCGATCTCCAAGATGCGCTGCTTGTGCACGACGTAGCCAGTGACGCCGATGATGTCCGCGTCCGTGTCGAAGTCGATGGGCTCGACGTTCTCGTCGCAGAGCACCACCTCGTGCTCGGGCGGCGTGATGCCCGCCACGGTCGGCAAGGAAAGGTTCGGAAACACGCACTTCTTCTTGAGGCTGGGGAGGATCCGGTCGAACGTCCAGAACGATTCCGGATTCTTCGGCGCGATAAGGTAAATCTTCATCTTCACCCGCTGCCTTCGGCCCGCCGACGGTGCCCGCACCCCCGGGGACGAGGCGCGCAGCCTACTGCAACGGAAAGGGCCTGACTAGGGGCTCCCGATACCCGTGACGAAGCTGTTACAAATCCGTGGAGAGCCCAACGAAGAAGTCCGTTTATGCCTCTCCAAAAGCTTACGGCGGCCGCCTGAAAGGTTTGTTGACGGCGAGCCGCTCCAGGCACGACAGTTGCTGCCCTCCATCCGGCCGTGAGCTTTCTGGCATCTGCTTCGGCACCCGCGTTGGCCGCGGGGCCCGCCCGACCGCTGGCGGCCCTCTTCCGACGGGCTGCGGCCCTCCTGCGCCGGCGCTCGATCCGGACCCAGATCTTTCTCGCCGCCCTGGTGACGGTGCTGCCGACCGCCGGGGCTCTGATGTCGCTCTCCTCTCGGGTCGAGCAGCTCGGCGCGGCAACGCGCGCGGTCGCCGCCACCCACGAGACGGTCCAGCTCACCACTCACCTCGCCAAGCTGTTTTCCGAGATGCAGCTCAGCGTCCACGCGTACGCGCTCACCGGTGACGAAATGTTCATCGACGCGTACCGGGCCGCACGCGGGCCGTGGCTGCAGACCGTGCAGTGGGCCGCTGCGGCCCTGCGAGGCGACGCCGCACAGTCCAGGCGCCTGGCGCAGGTCGAGCAGGACGTCGACAGTTTTTTTGCGAACTGGGAACAAGTGCTGGCCGTGCTGCGCCCGGGGGGCGGCGATCAGACGGCGTGGATGCGCATCGGAGAAGACGTGCGCCGCATGGAACGGACCAGCAATGTGATCCGGGCGCTGGTTGAGCACGAGGAAGCGGATATCCGCAAGCGGCTGCAAGAGGTCGACCGGGCCCGACACCGTGCTCGCGTCGGTGTCGGGTCGGCGACGGCGAGCGCGATTGGGATGCTCGCTGTACTGACCATCGTTTTAGGCAGGTCGATCGCACGCCCGATCGCTCGCACGGTGGAGGCCGCGCACCGCCTCGGTCAGGGCGACTGGGACCAGCACGTACCGGTCGAGGGGGTGCGCGAGACTCAAGTCTTGGCCGGCGCGTTCAACCAGATGGCCGCGAAGCTGCGGGATGCGCAGGCGACACTGGCGGAGCGCAACTCCGAGCTCGAGGAGATCGCGGCGCGGCTGGCGGCGGCCAACGAGGGACTCGTGGAACAACAGCGGGAAACCGACGACTTCCTCTACGTCCTGTCGCACGACCTGCGGGCGCCGCTGATCAATATCCAGGGTTTCGGCAAGCGCCTGCAGGCGAGCATGACCGCCTTGGAGACCAGCTTGGCCGACGGGAACAAACGGGACGAGCCCGCACGCCTGCTCGGCCGGATGGCCGAGTCGCTCAAATTCGTGAACCTGAGCACCGCGAAGATCGACCAGTTGATCACCCGCCTGCTGGAAGTTGCCCGGCTGACGACTCAGCCGAGTCAGCACCAGTGGATCGACACCGAGCGGATGGTGCACGACATTGCCGGGGCTTGCCGCTACCAGCTCGAGGAGCGAGGGATCGAGATCGACATCGGCAACCTGCCGCGCGTGTTCGCCCACCCGGTTCAGCTCAACCAGGTGTTCACCAACCTGATCGACAACGCGATCAAGTACATGGGCGACCGGCCGACGAAGCGCATCACCGTCCGCGGCGCCACCGTCGGCGATCGCGTTCGATTTGCGGTCCAGGACACTGGCCCCGGTATCGCGCCGAAGGATCAAGAAAAAGTCTTTCGGATGTTCACGCGACTGGCGCCCAATGCGAGCCCCGGCGAGGGGATCGGTCTGGCGGCAGTCCGCACGATCGTCAACCGACACGGCGGCCGCATGTGGGTCGAATCAGCCGTCGATGTCGGGAGCACCTTTTATTTCACCCTGCCGGCCCATCCCGCTGGCGCCGCGGAGCACGCGCCGGCCGAAGGTGACACCGGCACTGAACGAGAGCGGAGGTAGACGGAGATGACCACGGAACGGAGCATCGACATTCTTCTCATCGACGACGATGACGGCCACGCCCTCCTCGTCGAGGAGAGCTTGCGGGATGCCGGCCTGCGCAACGGGTTCGCGCGGGCGCGGGATGGCTTGGAGGGCTGGCAATGGCTCAGCGAAGGCGCGGCGGGCATCCGGACGCGCCCAGGACTGGTTCTCCTGGACGTCGCCATGCCGGGCCTGGACGGCTACGAGGTCCTCGAGCGCATCAAGACAACGCCGCTGCTGAAGCACATCCCGGTGATCATGTTGACCTCCACCGATGCGCCGCGCGAGATCGAGCGCTGTTATCAGCTCGGCGCCAATGCGTACGTCGTCAAACCCGTCGACTTCGAGAGCCTGCATCAGAAAGTGCGGACCCTCGGCCTCTTCCTGCAGATCATCGAGGTCACGGACAACTAGCCCCGAATCGAGAATAATGGACCACAGAGGCACCGAG
>JBBITY010000324.1:237-4396 GCA_037440565.1 Desulfurellales bacterium | reverse complement strand
TTTCCCTCGCGCTCCCTTTTCCCTTCCACGCTGCGCGGGCTCATGGGTCCGTGCCTCGTTGGCCGGCCGACATCCTCAGCCGCGGGCAGGGATGGGTTGGGCGGCTGCGCGCTCAAAACCGGCGCGCCCGGACGCGGACATCTGGCCTGGTGCGCGGCTTGGACTTGGGCGCCGGTGGGTGGATGGATTTTGAGCCAACGGGCCGCCACCTTTCGAAGGCCGGCGCACGCGCCGCCGCGCAGACGCCAGCGACGGCGTTCGCCGGAACGAACCCGTACGAGGCCAGCGGTGCCGTCGGGCAAGCGGCGGGCGCGTGTACGAACGATCCTCTCGCACGAACAGCCGCGCGTTGCCGCCGGCCTGTGCCGCCCCTGGAACCGACCCTCGCGCCTCAGAACCGCGCCCACCAGGGCGCGGCTTCTCGCCCCCGGCGTTCGACCAGGATGTTGCGCTCGCGCAACAAGGTGCCCTCGGCGCGGCGTAGCTCAGCCAGGTCTGTGTTGTAGCGGGTGAGCCCGTCGATCTCGGCGGCGCGCGCCTGGGTCAAGCGGTCCTGGAAATCGAGCAGGTCCTTGGTCGTCGCCAGGCCGACGTCGTAGCGCGCCTTCTGGTTGCGCAGATTCTCCTCCGCCAGTTCGCGCGCGATGCGGTTCGCCTCGATCGCCTTGAGGTCCGCTTCCAGATTGCTGACCGCTTGTTTGATCTCCAAGGTGACGCTCTCCTCCAATTGGTGCAGGTTCAGCCACGCCCGCTCGGTATCGACCTTGGCCTGGGCGTAGTCCGCCTTGGCGGCCGCGTTGACGATCGGGACCTCGACCTGGGCGCCGGCGACGTACTCGTAGAAACGGCCATCGGTCAGCAGCTCCAGCGAGCGGTCGAACCCGCCGAGCACCTGCGGATTGGGCTTGAAGTCGCCGAAGCCGACGGGGGCTTGCACCCCGGCGTCGCGCCCGCCGAGGCCCCTGAGGCCGAACGATCCGATCAGGTCGACGCGCGGCAGCAGCGCATTCTCCGCGATCTTGCGCTGCAGTTGCTTGCCTTCCACGTCGAGGCGCGCCGCCAGCAGCTCGGGCCGCTCCTGCAGCGCGGTCCTGAGGCTGCGCTCGAGATCGATTTCATAGGGAACGACCGTCGGCTCGTCGGCCGGCTCCACCATAAGCAGCGCCGTCGTCTCGGCTTGGCGAGAGTTGATCAGCGCGCGCAGGTTGTCGCGGGCGATGATCCGCTGGTTTCGCGACCCGACCAGCTTGGCCTCGCGGCGGGCCACTTCCGCTTCCGCCTCGAGCACCGCGGTGCGGGGCAACACGCCGACCTTGAAGCGGCCTTCGTTCTGGCGGAGCAGCTCGCGCGCCAGATCGAGACCCTGCTCCTCGACCAGCACGTTCTGAATCGCCAACACCAGCCCCCAGTAGGCGGCTTCGACCTTCGAGACGAGGGTAGCGATGCCGGCCTTGTAGGCGTGATAGGCCTGCTCCTCGGTATTCTGCGCCAGGTCGACTTGCAGCAAGGCGTAGCGCCAGCCGAAACCGCGCAGGAGCGGTTGATTGAGCGACAGACCGAGCATCGACTCGTACTTCGGCACCAGTTGGTTGACGACCGTCGGATTGGTCGAGATGCGATCATTGGACCACTCCAGCGACACGCGGCCCCCGGACAGCAGCACCTTGCGCAGCCCGGCGTCGAACGCGACATCTTGTTCGAACTTCGAGGCGCGCGTCACCGCGGTCGGCGTCTCGCCGCCCTCCGTCGTGCCGCTGTTCGTGGTGAAGGGGCTGATGGTGTCGGCGGGATATTCGCGGCGGACCTTCTGCACGGTGCCGAAGAACTGCGGCTCGAACGCCGAGCGCGCCTTGCGCACGCCGGCGGTCGCCGCCACGGGGTTGAGGCGCTCGATCTGCAGACCGGTGTTGTGCTCCAGCGCCAACGCGATGCTCTCCTGCAAGGTGAGGGTCTGAATCGGTCCGGACTCGACCAGGCGCCCGAAATGCGCCCCGGCCCGCCCGACCTCGTCAGCGCCGTGTGTGATCCCCTGGCGCCACTGGCTGGCGAGGATGGCCGGATAGTTGGGAACCTCGTCGAGCAGCCGGACGGCCGCCGGATCCGGCGCCGGCCCCTCTTGTGCCGTGAGCGGCGCGGCCCAAACCAGCGTGCACGAGATCAGGAGCATTCGCACCCGCATGCTCTCCTCCTTCGAAAATTGTCGCAACCCTCACCTCAATCCTCTCCCGCGCGTGATGCGGGAGAGGGACCTTCCACGGAAACACTGGATTGTCATTCACCCTTGGGTGGCCCAGCGGGCGCCATGGCGTTTTGGTGGTGACCCGTGTAGCACGCGCGGCCGGCGGGGTCACGCCGGCGTTCGGCCGTTGATCGTCCGCGCCCGGGCGGCGCGTGCCCGCCACCACGCCAGCGCGCGCACCAGCGGGCGGAGCTGACTCAGGTCGTCGAACAGCGAATAGGCGACCGGCGTGACGAGCAGGGTGAGCAGCAGGCAGAGCGCCTGTCCGCCGATGATGACCTTGGCCATGGCGGCGCGTGTCGCCGCGCCCGGCCCGCGCCCGAGTGCGATCGGCACCATCCCGGCGACCAGCATCACCGTCGTCATCAAGATCGGGCGCAGGCGCACGTGGTTGGCTTCGAGGATGGCCTCGTCGCGCGCCAGGCCGCGCGCGCGCAGGGTGTTCGTGTAGTCGATCTGCAGGATGCCGTTCTTCTTGACGATGCCGAACAGCATGAAGAGGCCGAGGATGCTGTAGATGTTGAGCGTCTCGCCGAGCAGCCAGAGCGAGACCAGGGCGAACGGAATCGAGAGCGGCAGGGCGAGGAGGATGGTGATCGGGTGGACGAAGCTTTCGAACTGCGCGGCCAGGATCATGTACATGAAGAGCAGGCTGAGAACGAAGGCGAGAAAGAAGTTCCGGCCCGTCTCGGTCAGCGACTTGGCGCGGCCGCTGAACTCGGTGACGTAGGCCGGGGGCAAGTCGAGGGCGGCGACGATCTCGTTGATGCGCTGGATCGCCGCGCTGAGCGGGATGCCGACCAGGTTGGCGACGATCTCCACCTTGCGGCGGCGGTTGAGGTGATCGACCTGGGCCGGCCCCCGCTCCTCGGTCAGCGTCGCGAGATTGGCCAGCCGGACCAGCTCGCCGCGCGGCGTGGCGATGGTGACGTCGCCGATGGCGCGTGGATCGTTGCGGTTGGCCAGTTGCGCGCGCAGCCACACGTCGTACTGCTCCTGGTCCTCGCGGTACGTGCTGATCGGTTCGCCGCCGACCAGCGTGCGCAGCGCGCTGGCCACGTCCTGCACCTCGATGCCGAAGCTCGCGGCCTTCTCGCGCGAGATGTGCACCCGCAGTTCGGGCTGGCGCACCGACAGCGTCGTGTCGACGTCGACAAACCCGGGGCTCGCCCGCATGCCGTCCATGATCGCCGTCGAGTACTCCTCGAGTTTCCGCAGGCTCGGACCGGTGAGGTTGAACTCGATCTCCGTGTAGCGGTGGCTGCCGCCGATGAAGAGGTTGATGGTCTGCACCGAAACCCGCAGGTCGGGGAAATCCGCGAGCACCGCCCGCGCCTGCTTCATGATCTCGAACTGCGAGACGTCGCGCGCCTCGAGATCGGCGAGGCGGACGTAGATGGACCCCTTCGTCACCGGCCCCTCGCCGGCGCGCAGGCGGCCGCTCACGTCGCCGATGGTGGTGAGCACGTGGGTGACGTACGGGAGGCGGCGCAGCCGGGCCTCGATGGCGCGGAAGGTCTCCTCGCTGCGCTGCAGGCTGAATCCCTCCGGCGTTTGGACGATGATCTCGAACTCGCTCTGATCGTCCTGGGGCAGGAAGTCCTTCCCGAGCAGGGCGAAGAGCGGGTGGGCGGAGGCCACGGTCACGACCGACAGCAGCACGATCGCCCAGCGGTGGCGGAGCGAGAGCCGCAAGATGCGCCCGTAGGCGCGATCAATGGCCGCGTACGCCCCGCGCTGCTTCGAATGCGCGGCCGCCGGAGTGACGCGCAGGAAGCGGGCGCAAAGCATCGGCGTGAGCGTGAACGAGACCAGCAGGGAGACCGTGATCGCCACGGCCACCGTGATGCCGTAGCTGCTGAAGAACCGCCCGACGTACCCCTGCATGAAGGCGACCGGCAGAAAGATCACCACCAGCGA
>JBBITY010000324.1:0-227 GCA_037440565.1 Desulfurellales bacterium | reverse complement strand
GTGGCCATAACGGCGAGGCTGATCTCGCGCGTGGCCTGGCTGGCGGCCTGCATCGCCGACACCCCCTTTTCTTCCATGTACCGGAAGATGTTCTCCAGCACGACGACGGCGTCGTCGATGACGATGCCGGTCGCCAGCACCAGACCGAGCATCGTGATGTTGTTGAGGGTGAAGCCGAGCCAGTGCATGGTTGTGAAGGTCGAGATGATCGAAGTAGGGATGGCCAC
>JBBITY010000323.1:0-4403 GCA_037440565.1 Desulfurellales bacterium | reverse complement strand
GCAGATCCGTGGGCCTCAGCCAGCATGAAACACCGGCGAGGGTTAACGGATTCAAAAGGTTTTGCGATGTCCTGGGGAGTAGGAGTCAGGCGGCGGCCGCCCCGCCACAAATCGCCGGGGGCGGCCGGTGCAGCCTGAACCAGTTTGCTGAATTGCCGTGACCGCAAGACTTATTGCTGCTCCACGACCCGTACACTCTCGATATAGACAGGGTTGACCGGCACGTCCTGATGCGGGCCCTTGGTCGAGGTCTTCACCTTTTCGATGCGATCGACCACATCCATGCCCTCCACGACCCTGCCGAAAACCGCGTAGCCGAAGCCCTGCGGCGTGTCGTCGCGGTGATCGAGGAACGCGTTGTCCTTCACGTTGATGAAGAACTGCGCCGTCGCGCTGTGCGGGTCGCTCGTGCGCGCCATGGCGATCGTACCGACCGTGTTTTTCAGGCCGTTGCCCGCCTCGTTCTTGATCGGCGGTCGGACCGGCTTCCGCTCGTTCATGTCCTTGTCGTAACCGCCGCCCTGGATCATGAAGTCGGCGATCACGCGGTGGAAGATCGTGCCATCGTAGTGCTTGTCCTTGACGTAGGCGAGGAAGTTCTCGACCGTCTTCGGCGCCTTCGCCGCATCCAGCTCGATCTTGATGTCCCCCATCGTCGTCGACATCACCACCATCGGATTCTTTCCTTCCTCTGCGCCGGCGCCCGACGCCAGCAACAGACCCGCGAACGTCGCAACAATCACTCTCAGCCCCTGCATTGCACACCTCCGATGTACTTGCCGTCCGCCGTTAGTTCGATTCACCATTCCGCATTCGACCCATACCAACTCTGCACCGGCGTGCAAAGGTAGGACACCGGTCAGTTCTCCCATTGAGTCCGCCGCCACCGCGCGGTATGCGTGTTTCATGCATCGACAAGGCCGGCTGGCTCCACCTGGTTGCCCGTTTTCGCTGCCGACCGCCTGGGCATTCCCCTGGCGCTGCACCACATGACTAGCACCGGAGCGCCTCCCAATCGCAAGCGAGCCGCCGCCCGACGGCGGCGTCCCCGGCCCGAACAGCCGAGTCAATCGCCGGCGCCGCCCGCGGTTGCACCGGACTTGCCCCTTTCGCCAGAGCAGTACCGCGAGCTGGTCGAGAACCTCAACGACGTCGTCTTCATCGTCGCGCAGGACGGCACAATCACCTACGTGAGCCCGGTAATTCGCACCGTCAGCGGTTACGAACCATCCGATGTCATGGGCCGGCCGTTCTCGGACTTCATCCACCCCGACGACCTGCCCGAAATCGCCGCCAGTTTCTCCCGGGTTCTCGCCGGACAGCTCGAACCGAGTGAATACCGGCTACGCACGCGGTCGGGCGAGTGCCGCTGGGTGCGCAGTCATAGCCGCCCGATCAGCAGTGGCGGCCAGGTGGTCGGCATCCAGGGCGTGCTCAACGACATTACCGAGCGGGTCGAAAACGAGCGCCGCGTGCGGCAGCTCAACGAGGAGCTGGAACAGCGCGTGCGCGAGCGCACCGCCGAGCTGGAAGCCGCGTGCAGCGAGCTGGAGTCCTTCAGCTATGCCGTCGCGCACGACCTGCGGGCGCCGCTCCGCGCCATCAACGCGTTTAGCCAATTTCTGCTCGACGACTACGGCAGTCGGCTTCCGGGCACTGCTCATGAGTACTTGAACCGACTGCGCGCGGCCGCGCTGCGCATGGCCGAACTGATCGATGACCTCCTGCAACTTTCACGTATCACCCGCAGCCCCATGCACCGGAAGCCAGTGAACCTGAGCGCCGTGGCGCGCGCGATCGTCGACGAGTTACAGGCCGCCGAACCCAACCGCAACGTGACGGTGACGATCGCCGATTCGCTGGTCGGATACGGCGACGGCCCTCTGTTGCGCGTCTTGCTCCACAACTTGCTCGCCAACGCGTGGAAGTTCTCTCGCCAGCGCCCGAACGCACGGATCGAGGTCGGTCAGGCCCAGGCGGGAAACGGGCCGGTCTTCTTTGTCCGCGATAACGGTACCGGCTTCGATATGGCGTACGCCGACAAGCTCTTCCGCCCTTTTCAGCGCCTGCACGACGCGCGGGAGTTCGAGGGCACCGGCGTCGGCCTGGCCATTGTCGGCCGCATCATCCAGCGTCACGGCGGTCAGGTGTGGGCCGAGGGCGCCGTGGATCACGGAGCGACGTTTTTCTTCAGCCTTCCGGCAGCAGAAATGAATGCAGAATGACGAACGCACCCTTTACACGTACGTCAACCGGGGCTGCCGTGTGCCGATGACCCCGGACGGGATCGATAACCGGTTTCTTGACCGAGGATCGACGCTACATCCAATGTGCCGCGCACGGCGCTCGGTGCGAGGCGGAGACCGGGACGTGTATCGCTGGACCGCCGCTCGGGAAATGCCTCACCGCGGTGTCGTTGTGCGGGCGCGACGACGAGGCGATCATCGCCGGCGCAATGACGGATCCGGAATGATGAACAAGCCATTCATTCATGATTCGGCCTTCGTCGTTCCGCCTTCATCGTTCCGCATTCATCATTCATCATCCTGCAGATCGCCCAGGCGCTTGCCCTTCATCGCACGAGCGCGCGCCTTCTCGATAATTTCGGCCGGAACGGGATCATGCTGCGCCATCCCGAAGCGCAGCAGCGAGGGCGCGAAGAGCCGCAGCGCCCGGGCGGCAACCAGCGGCGGGTTGCGCTTCGGTACGGTCATCTCGTAACGCCGCTTCTCGATCGCCTCGAAGATCGCGTCGACGACGATCTCCGGCGGATATTTCTTCCCATGGAACGCCACCGGCTCGTCCTCCTTCAGCCAGATCTCGGTGTCGATCGCGCCGGGGTTAATCACCGCCACATGAATATTCGAACCGGCGAGGTCGTTCCACAGCCCTTCGCTGAAGCTGTTCATCGCCGCCTTCGAGGCGGCGTAGAGCGCCTCCCGCGGCGGCGCGACCTTGGAGGCAAACGAGGAAATGTTCACGATCGTCCCGCCGCCCTGCCGTAACATGTACGGAATTGCGGCAAAGGTCGTCCACACGCAGGAGAGGAAGTTCACACGCATGACGTAATCCGCCTCGTCCGCCGTGGTGTGCAAGATGTGCTTGTGCTTCGAGATCGCGGCGTTGTTGATGAGGATATCGATGCGGCCGTGGCGGGACACTGTCTCGTCGACCACGCGTTCGGCAAACGCCCGCTCGCCGAGATCGCCCGCGAGGTAGTGCGACGCCGCGGACCGCGGAGTGCACTCCTGCATGAGCTGCTGCAGCAGCGCCTCGCGGCGCGCGACCGCGACGACGGTGCTGCCGCGGTGTGCGAACGCCCTGGCGGTCACATAGCCGATGCCGGACGACGCGCCGGTCACCACAACCACTTTTCCTCGATAATCCACGATTCACCTCCTGCGAGTGACCTTTTTGCACGGAGCCCCATCCCCCAACAAGTGCGCGCATTCGTCAAGCCCCCCCGGGCCTTCGACAGCGTGCGACCCTCGCTCGTAGGGTGGGCACGGCCCACACCGGTAACGCCGCCTGCCGTATCGGTAGCAATACCCGGGGCAATGCCCACCCTACAGGTCACCGACGAAGCCGACGTGCGACGCGCGATCATCGATCCGCGATCGGCGCCCTTGGCGGATGCAGGGCGCGGCCTGCATCTGATACAAGCACAGGCACAGGGAGGGCCCGACATGTACGAGGAAATTCTCTACGAAGTCGCTGACCCCGTCGCGACGATCACCCTCAACCGGCCGAAGCAGCTCAACGCCTGGACCGACCGCATGGCCGCGGAGATGCGGCACGCCGTCGCGCAGGCGGAGCGGGATGCGCGGGTCGTGGCTATCGTCATCACGGGGGCGGGGCGAGGCTTCTGTTCCGGCGCGGATATCAACATGTTGAAGGGTGTCGCGGAAGGCGAAGGACCGAACCTGATGCCCAGTGCGCTGGACGCCGACCCCGGCGATAAGGAAATGGGCGATTCGTTCCGCGGCACGTACACGTACCTGCTGTCCGTGCGCAAGCCGGTCATCGCCGCGATCAACGGACCGTGCGCGGGCATGGCCATTCCGATCGCACTCTGCTGCGACCTGCGTTTCGCCTCCGATCAAGCATCGTTCATGACGGCGTTCGTGCGCCGCGGCCTGATCGCCGAATGGGGCGTCAGCTGGCTCTTGCCGCGCCTCGTCGGTCCCGCGCACGCATTGGACCTGCTGTTCTCCTCCCGCCGGATCGACGCGGCCGAGGCCGAACGGATCGGCCTCGTCAACCGCGTCGTCCCCCACAATGAGCTGCTGCCCTTCGCCCACCGCTACGTCGCCGACCTGGCCGCCAACTGCTGCCCGACCTCCATGCGGATCATGAACGCGAGGTCTACCAGCACCTGACCGAAACCCTCGGCCACGCCGAGC
>JBBITY010000322.1:0-4408 GCA_037440565.1 Desulfurellales bacterium | reverse complement strand
GATCAAGGGATTCAGCGCAGGAGAAGCAATGGGCAAACTGAAAAGCGTGGCGTTCGAGGACGTCAAGCTCGGCGACAAGCTGCCCGAGCTGCGCATCCCGCTGACCACGACGTTGATCGTCGCCGGCGCTCTCGCGTCGCACGACTTCACGGCGGTTCACCACGACAAGGCGGCCGCGCAGGCGCAAGGCATGCAGGACGTCTTCATGAACATCCTGACCACCAACGGCTTGGTCGGTCGCTATGTCACGGACTGGGCCGGGCCGAACGCCGTGCTCAAGAAGGTGGCGATCAAGCTCGGCGCACCGAACTTCCCGGGGGACACGATGAAGATGTCCGGTGTCGTGAAGAGCAAGGAGGACGCCACCGGCCTGGTCGAGCTCGAAGTGGTGGGCAGCAATAGCTGGGGCAACCACGTTACCGCGAAGGTGCAAGTGGCGCTCCTGCGGGAGGCGTGAGCCATGCGGACGCTCAATAATCAAGCGGCCATCGCCGGCATCGGGGCGACGGAGTTTTCCAAGAACTCCGGGCGCTCCGAGCTGCAGCTCGCGGCCGAGGCGGTGCGCGACGCACTGGAGGACTGCGGACTCAAACCGAGCGACGTCGACGGCATGACGTCGTTCACGCTCGACACCAGCGACGACATCGAGGTCGCGCGCGGCGTCGGCATCGGCGAGCTGAAGATGTTCAGCCGTATTCCGCACGGTGGCGGCGCCTGCGTGGCGCTTCTCCACCAGGCGGCCATGGCGGTGGCCACCGGGACCTGCCAAGCGGTCGTGTGTTACCGCGCGCTCAACGGCCGCTCGGGTCAGCGCTATAGTGCAGGGGTCGGCGAAGGAGTGATGACCACTGACCTGATCCACTGGAGCTGGTATCTTCCCTACGGCCTCCTCACCCCGACGAGCTGGGTGGCCATGTTCACGCAGCGGTACATGTACGAGTACGGCGTCACGGGCGAGGATCTTGCCCAGGTCGCCGTCTCCACCCGCAAACATGCGGTCAAGAATCCGAAGGCGTTTTTTTACGGGCGGCCGCTCACCGTCGAGGAACACCAGGCCGCGCGGTGGATCGTCGAGCCGCTTCGACTCTACGACTGCTGCCAGGAGACGGACGGCGGGTGCGCCTGTGTGGTCACCACGCCGGAACGCGCGCGCGATCTCAAGCAGCCGCCGGTGATGATCCGCGGCGTCGCCTCGGGAGCCGGCGCCGACCAGGAGGTGATGACCAGCTTCTACCGTCCCAGCATCACGTCCCTGCCGGAGATGGACCTCGTGGCAAAGCAGATCTACGATCAGTCCGGCCTCAGTGCCAAGGACATCGATGCCGCGATCATCTACGATGCCTTCACGTCCATTGTTCTCTGGCAGCTCGAATCGTTCGGATTTTGCAAGCTCGGCGAGGCGAAGGACTTCATCAAGGACGGCAACCTCGAGGTGGGCGGCCGATTGCCGACCAACACGCACGGGGGTCAGTTGAGCGAGGCGTACATCCACGGCATGAACGGGGTGAACGAAGGGGTACGCCTGATCCGCGGAACGTCGGTGAATCAGCCGGAAAGGGCCGACCACGTGCTGGTGACCGCTGGCGTCGGGGTGCCGACGAGTGGGATGATTCTGGGGAAGGCGTAGGGAAGAAGGTTTCGCGGGGTCGAGGGTTCGAGGAAGAAGGGCGAAGAGTTCAAGGGTTCGGCGGGCTCAGGGTTCGATGCGAGAAGTGCTCTCTGACCTCGAAAAGTGGCAGCAGGCGCACGAGCAGATCGCCTTGGCCACCCTGGTGCGCGTGCGTGGCTCCGCTCCGCGACTGCCCGGCGCGCGGATGTGCGTCACGCGCAGCGGCAGGATGGCCGGCTCGGTCAGCGGCGGCTGCGTGGAGAACGACGTGTTCGAGCACGCCATGCAAGTGCTCGACAGTGGGCAACCCAGGCTGACGACCTACGGCATCACCGACGAGATCGGCTTGCAGGTCGGGCTGAGCTGCGGCGGCTCGATCGACGTGCTCATCGAGCCGTTCATCGCCGCGGAGGCGTGGGAGGCCACCCGCCAGGCCGTTGCCGATCAACGACCGGCGGCGCTGTGCATCGGTTTGGCTCCCGTCACGCTGCTGGGTCGGAAGTTGGCGGTGCGGCCAGATGGTACGACCGCCGGCTCGATCGACCGTGCTGTGGATGGCGAGGTCGGCGCAGCGGCCCGGGAGCTCCTCGCAACGGGCGGGACGCGGATCCTGGCGGTTCCCTGGCAGGGCCAGGAGGCGCGGATCTACATCGAGGCGTTTCCGCCGCCGCCGCGGCTGTTCATCGTCGGCGCGACGCACATCGCCGCGGTCTTGTGCCGGATGGCAAAAGGACTCGGTTTCCGGGTGATCGTGATCGACCCGCGCGGCCTCTACGCCACGCGCGAGCGCTTTCCCGATGCCGATGAGCTCCTGACGGAGTGGCCGCACGCGGTGTTGGACGGGGCCAACCTCGATGCCTTTTCGTACGTCGTCGTCCTGACGCACGATCCCAAGTTCGACGTCCCCACGCTCGCGACCGCGCTGCGCTCGCAGGCGCGCTACATCGGGGTGATGGGCAACCGCAGGACGTTCGCGCACCGCAAGGCGCGACTGATCGAGCAGGGTTTCGGCGAAGCGGAGGTGTCCCGCATCCGTGCGCCCATCGGGCTCGATCTCGGCGGCCGAACTCCGGACGAGATGGCCCTTGCGATCCTGGCGGAAATGACAGCGGTCCGGTACGGGAAAACCGGACACCCCCTCGCGGAAGAGAAGGGGGCCATTCATGCGGACAAGTAAGGGCGAGGTGCCCCCCTTTGTTTCCGCCGTCATCCTGGCTGCGGGCGCGTCTGCGCGCATGGGGCGGCCGAAGCTGCTCCTGCCGCTGGGCGATCGATGCGTGTTGCAGCGCGTCTTGGACGAGGCGGTTGGGTCGTGTCTCGACGAGACCATTCTCGTGCTGGGCGATCACGCCGATCAGATCCGGGGGGCGATCCGCCCGAGTGGCAGGGAACGAGTGCGAGTGGTGGTCAACACGGCGCACGCGCAGGGACAGAGCACGTCCCTGCAAGCCGGGCTGCGCGCGGCGGATTCGCGGTCGGAGGCGGCTGCCGTTCTCCTGGGCGATCAGCCAGGCGTCGACCGTGCGCTCATTGACCGTGTCGCGGCGGCGTTTGCGACCGGCGGCGTGCCCGTGGCGCGGCCGGTGTATGTCGACTCGCATGGGCGGCGCGTTCCTGGCCATCCCGTGTTCCTGGCCCGTCGCATCTGGCCCGAGGTGGAGAAACTGCGCGGCGACGAGGGCGCCCGGTCGATCCTGTCGGCGCACCCGGAATGGGTGCTGGAGATTCCGGTGGAAGACAAGCCGCCGGCGGACATCGACACCTGGGAGGATTACGAGCGAGCGACGTCGGCGGGCAGACAATGGGTCGAACGGATTTAACGGAGCGGCGTGCATGACTCTGCTGGATGTCCCGCTGAATCGGTTGAATCCGCTATATCCGCTGTCTCTTCGCAGAGCCTGCCATCGAATCCATTTCACGCGAGGGAGATTGGTTCCCTCACCGCAACCCGCCGGCAATGGGAAAGAGGGGGCCTTGCGCGTCGCCGCCGACCCGAATCGAGAAAACCGACAGATCCGGGTGGAAGAGGTCTAGGGTGAGGGTGGTCGCATAATCGCCCATGGCAATCGAAATCAAGGAGACCTTCGTCGTCCGTGCCCCCATCGATACGGTGTGGCGCTTCGTCATGGATCCGCACCAGGTGGTGACCTGCATGCCGGGCGCGGCGCTGGAGAGCGTGGCGGACGACCGCACGTTTCTCGGCAGTGTGAAGGTCAAGATCGGAGCGATCACGACGGCGTACAAAGGCCGCGTTCAGTTTACCGAGGTCGACGAGGCGGGGCATGTGGTGCGGATGACGGCGGACGGGCGAGAGACCGGCGGCGGCATGGCCAAGGCCACGATGACCAGCCGCCTGCGCGCCTTGCCGGACGGCCGGACCGAGGTCGTAGCCGAGGCGAGCGTTGACCTGACCGGTCGCATCGTCCAAGTCGGCCGCGGCATGATCCAGGGCGTGGCCCACCAACTGTTCGAGCAGTTCGCGGCGTCGCTGAAGGCGCGTCTGGAAAGCGCGCCTCAGGGTTCGGCTGCCGCGCTGGCGGCGGGTGGAGGGGCGGTGGTTCAGGCGCCCTCGACCGAGCCGCCCCCCATTCGCGTCCTCCCGCTTCTTCTGCGCACCCTCTGGTCGGCGATCGCGCGCTTTTTCCGCCGCCGGTTCGGGGGTGGCGCGGACAGGTAGTGGCCCGTCTGGGCTCGGATCGCTTGACCACTTGCCGGCCATCAGGTGGCCACTTAGACCCTGTCCCAAGACCCCGGACCGAGGAGTTCGCGTCAGATGGCCTGCGGTTCAGCGGTCGGCCT
>JBBITY010000321.1:0-4462 GCA_037440565.1 Desulfurellales bacterium | reverse complement strand
AGTCCGACGTCCTTCTGCTGCTACGTGAGGCGGAGGAGGCGATCCACGGCAAGGGTCCGCGATGAACCGCCCTCTTCAGGCCGCCACGGCGCTCCTGGTCGCCACCTTTGCCACCGGGTGTTCGATCAAGAAGATCGCGGTCAATAAGATCGGCAACGCCCTGGCCTCGGGCGGTTCCACATTCGAGGGCGATGACGATCCCGAGCTCGTCGGCGAGGCGCTTCCGTTTGCCTTGAAGCTGATGGAAAGCCTGCTGGCCCAATCGCCGAGGCACCAAGGTCTCTTGCTGGCGACGGCCAGCGGATTCACCGAATATTCGTACGCCTTCGTAGGTCTTCAGGCCGAACGCGCCTTCACACAAAAAGTGGAGGAGAGCAATGCTCTCCGCGCCCGCTCGCGGCGTCTCTACCTCCGCGCCCGCGGCTACGCCATGCGCGCGCTCGAGGCGCGCTATCCCGGCATCGGCGCCGCGATCGGCGACAATCCCGCCGCCGCGCTGAAGCGCGTCCGCAAACGCGATGTGCCGCTGCTGTACTGGACGGCCGCCGCTCACGGCCTCGCCATCTCTGCGTCTAAGAACGATCCCGAGATGATCGCGCAATTGCCCGTGGTGGAGGCCTTCCTGGCGCGCGCAGCGGAATTAGATCCCGGCTGGAACGAAGGCGCATTGCCGGAGGTCCTGATCAGCATCGAGGCGACCCATGGCGGGACGAAACCCGCCGCCCAGATGCAGGCCGTGATGCGAGCCCACTACGAGGAGGCCCTGCGGCTCTCGGGCGGAAAGCGGGCCAGCGTGTTTGTCTCGTACGCGGAGAACGCGTGCATTCCGGCGCAAAACCGCGCGCAATTTAAGGAACTGCTCGAACAGGCCCTGCGGGTCGGTCCCGACCGGCAGCCCGATTCGCGTCTTGTCAACCTGATCTCCCAGCGGCGGGCCCGCTGGCTGCTGGGCAGGATCGACGAACGGTTCCTGGAGCCGGCGCAATGACGAACCGGTATAAATGGCTCGCTACATACTACGACGCGCTCTTCAAAGAGCCTCATGCCTGGTGCGACGTGCCGCGCGCCGCGATCCTAGTACCCCTGTTAGCGGGCGTGGAATCCGCCTGCGATTTGGCATGCGGCACCGGGACGCGAGCCGTGGCGCTCGCCCGCCGCGGAATCCGCGTGGTCGGCGTCGATCTCTCCGCGGACATGTGCCGCGTTGCGAGGCAGAAGGCAGGACGAACTCGCCTGCCCATACAGATCAGGCGGGGCGATATGCGGGACTTCAGCTTGCGCGAGCCGGTTGACCTGGTGACCTGCGAGTGGGACGCCTTGAATCATGTGCCAGCGAAGTCCGACCTGGTCGCAGTTGCACAAAGCGTCTCCCGCGCCCTACGGCCCGCCGGCTATTTCTACTTCGACGTCAATATGAAACTGTCGTTCGAGAAACTGTGGCCCTCGACCTGGTTCGTCGAATTGCCGGGGGCTGCCGTCGCGATGCGCGGCGGATACGACAGGTCGCGCGAGGTCGCCTGGACGCGCATCGCGTGGTTTGTCGGGGAGGGCCACTGCTGGCGCCGACACAACGAGCGCATCGAGGAGGTCTGCTGGACGGGCCGCGAAATCCGCAGCGCCCTGCGGG
Organism: Desulfurellales bacterium; assembly: GCA_037440565.1. GTDB lineage: Bacteria > Desulfobacterota > Binatia > HRBIN30 > CADEER01 > JBBITY01. The sequence continues at coordinate 2,835 of JBBITY010000321.1, read as the reverse complement.
TGGCGGGTTTTACCCGCGTCCGCTCCTGGGACGCCTCAGAGTTCATCGAGGAGGGTCCGCTCTCGCAACCGGGCCTCCGGACTTTTTATCTCGCGCAAAAGAGGAAGAGATGATACGAGCAGCCGCCATTACTCTACTCGCCGGGACTCTCATTCCCGCCCAGCCGCAAACCGCGGTGAAGATGGGCACACTCGCGCCCGAGGGTTCTCCCTGGCACGAAGCCCTGCAAAGCATGGGTCAACGCTGGACGAAGATCACCGGTGGGAAGAGCAAGCTGATCATCTACCCAGGCGGTGTTTCGGGCGATGAGCCCGACATGGTCAACAAGATGCGCATCGGGCAGCTCCAGGCCGCGGGGCTGACGGGCGCGGGGATCTCCGGCATCGAGCCCGGCGTCATGGCGCTGCAAATTCCCATGATGTTCGATTCCTACGAGGAACTGGACTATGTCCGCGACAAGATCACACCGCGACTCGAACAATTGATCGAGCGACGCGGATATGTCGTCCTGAACTGGGGCGATGTCGGGTGGGTCCACTTCTTTACCAAGCGGCCTGCCCTCCGACTGGCGGACCTGCGGCAGATGAAGCTGTTCACTTGGGCCGGAGGCGACAACGAGACACTTGAGCTTTGGAAAGCGAACGGCTTTCGCGCCGTGCCGCTCGCCGCAACGGACATCCTGACTGGCCTGCAAACGGGGCTGATCGAAGCCGTCCCGACGACGCCGCTCTATGCCCTGCTCAACCAGAGCTTCGGCATCGCGCGTAACATGACCGACGTGAAGTGGGCGCCGCTCATCGGCGCAACCGTGATTACCCGGAAGACCTGGGAGACATTCCCGCAGGAGCAAAGACCAGCGATCCTCGCTGCGGCGCGAGACGCCGGCATCGCGATGCGCGACGGCATTCGAAAAATGGGCGAGGACGCGATCGCCACCATGCAGAAGCGAAAACTCCAGGTGGTGCACGTCGAACCCGACGTGCTGGCCGAGTGGCGCCGTGAAGCCGAGCGCATCTACCCCAAGCTGCGCGGCTCGATGATCCCGGCGGAACTGTTCGATGAAGTTCGCAGACTGCGTGATGAGTACCGCGGGCGCCCGCCAGGAGGGCGGCGCTGACGGCTTCCGTTCCTGAAGGAGGGTCCACGCCGAATGTGAGTTCGCCAGCGGCCGGACGGACGGTTGCGGCCGCGGCCCTCACCCTGATGATGCTGCTACCGCTCTCCGAGATGGTGTCGCGGCAGTTCCGCCTTCCCGGCGTGCCCGGCTCCACGGTTTTCGTTCAGCACCTCACGCTGTGGATCGCGTTCATCGGCGCCGTGCTGGCCGCGTCGTCGGACCGGCTGCTTGCGCTTTCGGCGAACACATTCCTGCCCGCCCGCTGGCGAGCGCCCGTGCGCGTATTCGTGTCCGCGGTGGGCGCCGCAACGGCGGCGTGTCTCGCATGCGCGAGCGCCCGATTCATATGGGCGGAACTCCTCGACGGCGGGCAACTAGTCTCGGGCATTCCCCGCTGGATTGTGCAGGCTGTGATGCCGGCCGGCTTCTTTGCTGTCGCCGCCGGCATCGTGTGGCATGCCGCGCCCACTCGCCGTGGCCGATTGGCCGCCGCTGCGGGGCTTGGTGTCCCCCTGCTCTTCGCATTTCTGCCGCCGCCGCACAGCGGCGCGCTGCTCACATCGGGCATCGCTGTCGTACTCGTAGCGGCGCTGTTGGGGTTGCCAATCTTCGCCACGCTGGGCGCGATCGCCCTGCTGCTGTTCTGGAATGAGGGCGTTCCCGTCGCGGCGGTCCCCGTGGAAACCTACCGGCTGGTCGCCTCTCCCGTATTGCCGTCCATTCCGCTGTTCACGTTCGCCGGATACCTGCTGGTTAAGGGGGGCGCGGACCGGCGGCTGCTCCGCGCATATCAAGCTCTCCTCGGTTGGCTCCCCGGTGGGCTGGCTATCACCACCGCGGTCGTCTGCGCGATCTTCACCTGGGCCGGTTCCGGGGTCACGATTCTGGCCATGGGCGGCCTTCTCCTGCCAATGCTTGTCAAGGCCCGATATCCCGACAGCTTCTCGATGGGCCTGATCAACGCTTCGGGATCCCTCGGCCTGCTTTTTCCGCCCAGCCTACCCGTGATCCTCTACGGAATTTACGCGCATACGCCAATTGATCAGTTGTTCATCGGAGGTTTCCTGCCCGGGATGCTGATGGTTGTCCTCGTCTCTGCGTGGGGTGTCTACCAGGCCGTCCGCCACCACGCGGAGCGGAACCCGTTCCACGGGGCAGAGGCCGCCCGCGCCGTCTGGGCCGCCAAATGGGAACTGGCGATCCCCGTGATCGTGCTCGTCGGCCTGTTCGGCGGCCTCGGGACCCTGGTCGAGGCCGGCGCGATCACGGTCGCCTACGCCATGGCGGTCGAGTGCGTTATATACAAGAGACTCTCGCTGCGCAGGGATTATGCCGCCGTCGCCGAGGAGTGCGCCACCGTGGTCGGCGGCGTGCTGCTCATTGTCGGCGTCGCGGTGGGATTTACCAACTACCTGGTGGACGCGCAACTACCCGGCGCGCTAATCGCGTGGACCAAGGCACATATCCACTCCAAATATGTCTTTCTGCTGCTGCTGAATATCGTGCTGCTGGTTAAAGGCTCCTTCATGGATTGCGCTTGCCCCCTGAGCTGACACAAACGGTTAAGACACTACCTACCGTTCGATGATAATCGCTTCCCTCCGATCCGGCAATCGAATTCTCCTGGCCGTGTCGGCGAAGCGGAGACGGGCTCTGCTGGCGAGCAACCCGATCGAGGAATAGCCGACCGGAACTCATCGCGGACTTCGGTGGCGCTT
>JBBITY010000320.1:0-4470 GCA_037440565.1 Desulfurellales bacterium | reverse complement strand
GAACTACAGATCGATGACTGCACGGGCATGAGCGCCGGCGAGTTGCCTCGGCGGATTGCCGACAGCGATGCGCTGATCGTTCGCAGCGCGACCCGCGTCACGGCGGAGCTCATCGCGGCGGCGCCGCGGCTGCGCGTCATCGGCCGCGCGGGAATCGGCGTCGACAACATCGACGTCGCGGCAGCGACCCGGCGCGGGATCGTGGTCATGAATACCCCCGGCGGCAACAACATCACCACCGCCGAGCACGCCATCAGCATGATGCTGGCCCTGGCGCGATCGATCCCGCAGGCCACCGCCTCCATGAAGGCGGGCAAGTGGGAGAAGTCCCGCTTCACCGGGACCGAGATCACCGGCAAGACGCTGGGCGTGATTGGGTTGGGGAACATCGGGCGCCTGGTAGCGAATCGGGCCCAGGGCCTATGCATGAAGGTCATCGCCTACGACCCGTACATTACCAGGGAGAAGGCGGAGGAGCTGGAGGTCGAGCTGGTGGACTTCGACACCCTGTGCGCGCGGGCCGATTTCATCTCCGTGCACACCCCGCTCTTGCCGGAGACGCGCGACCTCATCGACGCCGAAGCGCTCGCCAAGATGAAGCCCACCGCCCGGCTCATCAATTGCGCACGCGGCGGGATCGTCAACGAGGCCGCCCTCGCCGATGCTCTGCGCGCCGGCCGGCTGGCCGGAGCGGCCCTGGATGTGTTCGAGAACGAGCCACCGCCAGCGGATCATCCGCTGCTCCTGCTCGACCGGGTCATCTGTACGCCGCACCTGGGCGCCGCCACCGATGAGGCACAGGTCAATGTCGCCGTCGCCATCGCCGAGCAGGTCCTCGATTTTCTCCTCAACGGCGAGATTCGCAACGCCGTCAACGTTCCCTCGGTCAGCGCGGAGGTTCTGGCGCTGTTGGGACCGTACCTGAAGTTGGGGGAAAAATTGGGGCGGCTGCAGGCCCAGTTGCTCGAAGGCGCGCCGGCAGAGGTGAGGGTGGAATATGCGGGGGACATCGCCGACGAGGATGTTCGGCCAGTGACCCTTGCCGTGCTCCGCGGCCTGCTGAATCGCCTCATGGAATCCAACATCGTGAACTACGTCAACGCGCCCGAGATCGCCAAGGAGCGCGGCCTCGAGTTCGCCGAATCCAAGACCACCCATTCGAAGGGCTATTCGAATCTGATCACGGTGCAGGTGGAAACGGCGAGCGGCCTGACGGAAGTGGCAGGGGCCGTTTTCGGGCGTGACGTGATTCGCTTGGTCAAGATCGATCACTTCTATCTCGAAGCCGTTCCCGAGGGATACATCCTCATGCTGCACAACCGCGATGTGCCAGGCGTCGTCGGGGCGGTGGGTACGTTGCTCGGCGAGGCCAACATCAATATCGCCGGGCTGCAGTTGGGGCGCGAGCGGGTCGGCGGCATGGCGATCTCGTTGATCCACGTCGACGAGCCGATTCCGCCGCCGGTGCTCGAACGGCTCCGCACCCTCCCGCAGATTGTCTCGGCGGAGCTGCTCGATCTATGATCGCATGCGTGAGCCGTCGCGCATCACCTTGGGCGGCGGGAGGGTAAGGTCAGGGTTTATGCCGGCGGTCGTGGTCGTGGGCGCCCAGTGGGGCGACGAAGGTAAGGGCAAGGTCGTGGACATCCTTGCCGAGCACGCCGACATCGTCGTTCGTTTCCAAGGCGGCAACAACGCCGGGCACACGCTGGTGGTCGGCGATGAGAAGACGGTCCTGCATTTGGTGCCGTCCGGCGTTCTGCATGCGGGGAAAGTGTGCGTGATCGGGAACGGCGTCGTCGTCGACCCCGTGGTGCTGCTCGAAGAGGTCAACGCGTTGCGCCGACGCGGCTACCTCGCGGACCCGCACCTGTTGAAGATCAGCGATCGCGCACATTTGATCATGCCGTATCACCGCGCCATCGATCAGGCGCGCGAGCGGCTGCGGGGCGAGGGGCGCATCGGGACGACCGGCCGAGGCATCGGGCCGACCTACGAGGACAAGATGGCCCGCATCGGAATCCGCTTTGCCGACCTGCTCGACGAGCAGTCGTTTGCCGATGCCTTGCGGCGTACCATCGAGGAAAAGAACGCGTATCTGCGGACGATGCTGAAGGAGCGCGCCCTCGACTACGACCGCATCTTCGAGGAGTATCGGGCGCTCCGGGTGCGTCTGGCGCCGCACGTGATCGACGCCGCCGTCTATGTGGATCGAGCGTTGGCGGCTGGCCGGCGCGTGTTGTTCGAAGGGGCGCAGGGGACATTGCTCGACGTCGACCACGGAACGTACCCGTACGTGACGTCGTCGAACACGGTCGCCGGTGCGGCCTGCACGGGGGCAGGCATCGCCCCGCAACGGATCACAAGCGTGGTCGGAATCACCAAGGCCTACACCACCCGTGTCGGCAGCGGGCCGTTCCCGACCGAGTTGCTCGATGAGCTCGGTCGCAAGTTGCGAGAGGACGGTGAAGAATACGGCGCCACGACGGGTCGCCCGCGACGTTGTGGCTGGTTCGACGCTGTGGTGGTGCGACACGCGGTGCGACTGAACGGCTTGAATGGCGTGGCGGTCACGAAGCTCGATGTCTTGCGGGGCTTGAAAACGGTGCGGATCTGCGTTGCATACGAGTACGAGGGGCGGCGCATCGAGGACTTCCCGGCCAGCGCCTGGGTGCTCAACAACGCCCGCCCGATCTACGAGGAGCTGCCGGGATGGGACGAGCCGCTTTGCCACGCCCGCTCCCTCGACGATCTGCCGGCCAACGCCCGGCGGTACGTGAACCGGCTCGAGGAGTTGGTCGGTACGCCCGTCATCATGGTTTCGGTCGGCGCCCGCCGGCAGGACACCATCGTCATGCGGGACATCTTCACGAACTGATTCCGCGTTCGTCCGGGCGGGCCGGCGCGGCGCGCGGCTGGCCACTCGCCGGTTCCGCAGCCCCGTGAGGGCGCTCCGGCGCGAGCAGGAAGATGGGGGCCCCGGTCAGGCCGCTGGCGAGAACCACCGCGCTGGACAGGAGGCCGAGCGCGAGAGCGGCTTCTCGGTCGATTCCGACCAAGGAAAGGAAGTACCAGTAGCCGCCTTCGCGGACGCCGATGCCGCTCAGACTGATCGGCAGCATGCCCGCGAGGTTCACGATCGGAACGAACACGAGAAAAAACGACCACGGTATGTGCAGGTCCAATGCCCACGCCAGAACGATCTGCGTCCAGATCTGGACCAGGTGAAACAACGTGGCGAGGCCGAACGAGAGGGCCAGCAGGCGGCGGTCATGCCAGTAGGGCACGAGGTCGCGCTCGACAAACATGCGCCAGACGTGGCCCGCCGGCAGAAAATGAACGGCGAGCAGCGGGCCCCACAGCCAACCGAAGACCATGGCTGGTGGGATGAGCCAGGCTCCCCAGTACAGCGGTGCCGGCACCGGATACTGAGACAGGAAAATGATCGAAACGGCCCCGACCCATACCAGGGCGACAAACCCGAGACCCCGGTCGGCCACCACACTGACCAGCGCCCGCGTCCGCCGCTTCCCGCCGGCGAGGAACAAGGCCCGCCCAATATCGCCTGCGACCGTGCTGGGGGCGAACAGGTTCAGATACATGCCGCTGAAGTAGTAGACAAAGAAGCGGCTGAACGGCTGCCGGAAGCCGAGCGGGCGCGCCAGCATGCACCAGCGCAAAGCGCTCATCGCCTGGCTGACGAGGTACCCGGCGAACCCGATCAGCACCCACGCGGGCCGGGCCGCCCAAAGGACGCGCCGCACGTCGCCCAAGTCGGTTTCGCTGAAGAGCAGCGCCAGTAACGCCACGCTCAAGCCGAGCTTGAACCACCGCGACGACGTCAGCGAGCGGAGACGGGACACGTGCCACTCACCAGCCGACGGCCTGGCCGCCCTTGCGCGGATCCGCGGCGCCGTCCAGCCAGCCGTCGCCGGCTCGTCTGATCAACTGTACGGCACCCATCTCGGTCACCTCGATCGACCGGTGGCCAATGCGGCGCAGCGCGTTCCGCGCACCGGCGCCGATGCCCGCCTCAACCATCAGCGCCGGCGGCACCCACTGGTGGTGGAGGCGGGGCGCCGCAACGGCCGTCGCCGCATCGTGCCCGAAGACCAACACGTTCAACAGCGCCTGTGCGGTAGCCGAGATGATGAACGGCCCCCCGGATCCTCCGGCCACGGCGACCGCGCGGCCCTCGCGGACCGATCATCGGGGCCATGCTGCTGAGCGGCCGCTTCCGGGGCGCGATGGCGTTGGCGTCGGACCCGATGAGGCCGTACACGTTCGGCACCCCCGGCTGAGCGGCGAAGTCGTCCATCGTGTTGTTTAGGATGATGCCCTCTGCCGCCAGGGCAGATCCAAAGGCCGTGTTGATGCTGGTCGTGCAGGCCACCGCGTTGCCGTCTCCGTCGATCACTGACAAGTGAGATGTCCCCTGATCCGGCGACGGGGTGCCTGTGCCATAGAAGC
>JBBITY010000319.1:0-4474 GCA_037440565.1 Desulfurellales bacterium | reverse complement strand
ACTTGCAAGCGGCGGCGATCATCACCATTACGGAGAGCGGTTTTACGGCGCGAACTGTGTCCAAGTACCGCCCGTCCACGCCGATTCTGGCCATTGCCCGCAACGAGGAAGTCCGCCGCAAGCTGGCGATGAACTCGTCGCAGATCGATGATGTGTGCTCGGGCCGGCGCGGTAAGTTGCTCGACGATGGCGGCGACGTGGACCGCTTCCTCGGCAGCCCCCAGCAGCACCGGCCGGACGTCTGGAAGGGCGGCGAGGCGTTCGAGCAAAGCGGCGAAATGCTCAGCCGGCCAGCGCCGTTCCAACGCCAGCTCACCGGCATTGACGTTGATGCCGATCAGCCTGTCCGTGCCGTTCCACCCCGCGTCGAGCAGCCGCCGGCGCGCGCGCTCGACCAGGGCGGGCTCGACGGCGATCGGATGCGGGAGCCGGTCGTGGACCGGCGCACCGATCATCGCAGCCGCGGCATTGTAAGCGTCGCTCACGTGCCGGTGGTAATTGAAGTACACGGGGTGCGTTACGATGCTGTGGCGCCAAAAGCTGTTGAGGTGGTAGGCGACGCGCACGTGCGCTCCGCTCAGCAGGCTCATCAGGGTGGAGAACTTGCTGAAGAACTCCAGGTCGACGCACACGTCGACGCGGCGGAACGCGAAGCGGGCGATCTGGCGGACGACATCCGTGCTGAACACCCACAGGCTGCCGGTGCGCAGGTGCCAGACTTCATCGCACAACCCGAGCCGCTGAACCAAGCCGGCCATGCGATCGAACGTCAGAAAGGTGAGCGAGCTGTCGGGGTAGCGCTGGCGAACGGCCCGCAGCATGGGCGTCGCCTGGACGAGACTACCCAAGCCGAAGAATTTCATCACCAGGATCCGCCGCGGACGGTCCGGCAGCGTGGCCGCCGGCGGTAAGAGGATCTGCGCGAGCTTGACCAGCGCGCCAAACACCGTGCACAGCGGCTGTCCGAGTAGCGTGTCGAGCACGCGCATGCGTTTCAAGGTCATCTCGCCATCAGTTCCCCGTCATGTGCGGCTCGATCGCCGCAAGCGGGATTACCGTGAACCGCCCGCGCGCGGCGGAACGGTGCCGCGCCCTTGCCAGTTACTCTGGTTCTCATCCGCCCGGCTTGCTAAAGCGCAGCGGCATGAGCCGGAGCGGCGGGTTGCGGGGCCGCAGCGGCAGGCAGTGGGTGCCGCCGGCATTGCTGGCAGCGTTTTGCGCGGCATTGTTGCTATTGCTGCGCGCCCGCGCCGCCGACCCGATGGGCGTGCGCCTCGACGCGTGGAGCGAGGCCAACGTCATCGTCTCGGCGCGAAACGTCATGGCCAACGGCTGGGCGACGTATGCCGGAGTGGCGCAGCACCAGGTTCACCGGCCGCCGTTCAAGAACGATCCGCTTTTCTACTATGCGCATTACCCGATGGGGCCTTACTACATCAACTGGCTCCTGTATGGGATGGGGGTCACGAAGCTCTCCGCGCTGCGCTGGCTGCCAGACCTGGGTGCGCTTGGGACTGTCGTCCTCTGGTACCTTCTGCTCTGCCATTTCATCGATCGGTGGGGCGCGCTGATCTCTTCGTTCGTTCTCGGATCGTCGTTCGCCTTTCTTGCCTATGCGGACAACATTCATCAAGGCCTTACCGCTCCGCTGGTCGTCGGGATGATGCTGTCGTACGTCGCGGGGACGGCGTGCAGCGGCCGCCGGCGGCTGTTCCTGCTGGCCACAAGCTGGGTGTTGCTGTTGGTCAACGGCTTTCTGAGTTGGGAGTGGTATCTCTTCTCGCAACTGTTCTACTGGGGCCACGCGCTGTTGTTCGGCGCGCCTTTCAAGCGGCGCTGGCTTCTCGTGTTTGCCTTGGCCCCACTGATTGCCTTTGGGGTCCAATCACGCATCCGCGCGGCCGCGTTCGGAGGAGATAGTGGCGGCGGCGTTGTTCAGGATTTCCTGCGGCGAACGATCCGGATGGAGGAAACGGCGGATACCCCGTCCGACGTTACGCTCGCCAACTACCCCCAGCACGTGGCGGAGCGTTTCAAGCAGGTATACGGCCTTGGACTCGGCACCGTCTGGCTCTTCGCACTGCTCTGGGGGGCATTGATTGCGGGCCGAATTGGCGCGCACCTCACCCCGCGTTTCGATGGATGGTGTTGCTGTTCGCTTGCGGCGTCAGTTGGTGGTGTCTCATGCTCCAGCACACGGCCGTGCACGAGCACGTCATGCGGCACGCGCTGTTCTTCTATGCGCTCGTCGTGGGCCTGTGCCTCACGGCGGCCGTCGACGTCGTTTTCGGCGGGGGCTCCCCGGCGGCGAGCCGCACGGGGGCGGCCATCCTGGCGGCAGCGCTCATCTGGCCCCACGCTCGTGGGCTCTACGCCAATCTTCGCCTGCATGGCGATCCCAGCTTCCGCGAGCCGCACTACTGGACGGAAGGTTGGCGCGAGCCCACCTACTTTCGCCAGCTGGCGCAACGGCTGCCCCATGAGGACGCCATCATTCTCACCAATCACAATCGGCTGCCCCTGCTGCGCTACTGGATCAGGCGCCCGGTGTATTCCGCCACGCTCCTGCGCTACCCCTTCCGCCGCGGCAGGCCGTTGCCAGGCTCGCGATACCAGATCGAGCTCACGGTGAACCACTTGCGCGACCTCTACGCCGGCGAGCTGCCGCGTCTCTGGTACCTCTACTTCTTCCGCAGCTCGCCCGACTCCCACTACAACCGCGATGCGGTCCTGTGGCAACTGGTCGACGGCACGTGGAACCGGCCGACCGTGCGCGACCGCTTCGACAACTTTCGGCAGCTCGTCCAGGCACGCGGTGGCAGCACGAGTTACCCAGTGGTTGCCCGCGGCGACGGTTGGCTCTGCTTCGATGCGAGCCGGCTCGTGGATGCCCTGCCCGAAGAGTGGACAACCAAGCTGCCGCCTACGCGGGCCGAGTTCGGCCCGCCGCGCTGAAGCCGGCTTACCGTCGAGAGCGAGCCGGACGGCGTTGCACGTGCCGCCGCGCGCTCTGCCAGTACTTCGAGCCTTTGGGCGCAAGTTGCAGCACGCGCCTGAAGTCGGCGAGCGCCTCGCGGCGCCGGCCGAGCCGTGTGTAGGCGAGCCCGCGATCGTAATAAGCGAAATAGAAATTGGGGTCGCTGGCAATGCGGGCGTTGCACGCCTCGACGACGGCCCGCGGGCCTTCGGCGTGACCGAGGGCGTCGGCGTACCAGCGGAACGCGTAGCCGGCCTTCGGCTGAATCGCGGTCGCCCGGCGGTAGTAGTAAACGGCCTTCTCCCACTCGCCCGTTCCACGATAGTGATGGCCGAGGTTGAAGTAGCCGAAAAAGCTGTTCGGGTAGCGCTCGACGACGCGCCTCCAAAAGGCCCGGTTGTTCCGCCAGTGCCGCGCTTCCCGGTACGTCAATGCCGCTCCCGCGGTGATCAGCACGAGGACGACGGCTGCCGCGAGGAGGCGCCGAACGGGCCACCGCTTCGCAAATTCCTCGGAACCTTCACTCGCATGCGCGGGTGATGCGGGAGAGGGGTCTTCGAGCGCAGGCGCTGCTCTTTCCTGTGCCTGGGGTGGCCCGCCGGACTGCAATGACGCGGGGCCCGGATAAAGGAACGAGTCGACCACCAGCGCGACGATCAGGCCGCCTCCAATGACCGACAGATACAGGAAGTGGTCGGCGACGAACGAATAGGTCTGGAAGTTGAAGGCGAAGAAGCCCAGGACCGGCGCCAGGGCGAGGTAGAAATGCGCGGCCGCCCACAACGCGAGCAGCGGCACGCGTCGGCGCCGGTATAGGAGGAGCGCCGCGAAGGCCGCCCAGGCGATCACCGCCCACCACCAGCGCGCATCCACTCCCGACAGCTCCCATTCCGGATAGATCGGCGAGAGCCGGATCGGCAGCACGAACGTGCCCGCATAAAACCACGCCGCGTTGGCTGCCACCAGAGCCCGGTGCAACAAGGGCAAATCCCGAGTCCACGGCCGCGCCTCGAAGACCATGGTGTTGACGCCCGCCACGGCCGTCAGCACCAGAAAGGGAATCATGCTGGCGGCCAGCCTCGCCAGCGAACGGTGCGGGAGGCGGCCGAGCCGCTGCAGCACCCAATCCGCGAGCAGCAGCGACCCCGGCAAGGTGAGCGTTTGCGTCTTGCTCAGCAGGGCGGCCGCATACGCAAAGAGACTCGCGCCGTACCAGCTCCATCGCGCGCGGCGCCGGTGTTGGAGGTACAGGAAGAACGTGAGCAGGTAGAACACCGTCGACAGGGTGTTCTTGCGCTCCGCGACCCAAACGACCGAGGCCACTTGAACGGGATGGAGCGCAAACACCGCCGCCGTCAGTCCCGCCACGCGCCACGAGACGCCGAAAGCGGAAATGACCACCCACACCAGCAAGGTGTTCACCAGGTGCAGGACGACGTTCGTTGCGTGGTAGGCGTACGCGTTCAGCCGCCAGAGCCGGTATTCGATCCAGTACGA
>JBBITY010000318.1:0-4482 GCA_037440565.1 Desulfurellales bacterium | reverse complement strand
GCGCTCGACATGATGGTCGACCGCGCGCTCCACCGCTATGCGCACGGCTCGCTGCTGGCCGACAAGCAGGGCATCCAGTGGATGATCGCCGATTCGGCGATGGAGCTCTACCAGTGCAAGCTCATGGTGCTGCACGCCGCGTACAAGATCGACCGCGGCGAGGACTTCCGCAGCGAGGTGTCTATGGCCAAGCACTTCGTCGCCAACGCGCTCAACCGCATCGTCGATCGCGCCATCCAGGTCCACGGCGCGCTCGGCTACTCGCTCGACACGCCGCTGGCGCGCATGGCCCAGCACGCGCGCTGGGCGCGCTTCGCCGACGGCCCCGACGAGGTGCACCAGTGGCGCATCGCCCAGCGCACCATCGCCGCCTACAAGCGCGACCAGTCGACGCGCGCCGCGACGGGCAACTTGCCGTTGTAAGGACTGTTGCTCGCGTCGCCATTCGGTCTTTGTCGAGCTGCGCGCCGCACCGGGAGGACGCCCACCGCCGGCAGCGTCACTCGATGGCCCGAATGCCGGCGGAGCCGGCCACGGGGGAGTTACGAATGTCGACGGCTCGCGGATGTCTTTCTGCCTCCGTTGACCGGTGCCGGGCCAGCGCATAGTTGTGCATGCTGTTAGGAGGTCCCATGAGCGGTCTCGCCCCGGCGTCCCGCCAGGCGTTCCACGAGCTTCTCGATCTGCTGCGGGAGATCGGCGAGAAGCACTTCACAGCCGAGCGCGGGATCATCGAGGAGGTGTCCGCCGCAGAGGGATACCGCTTCCTCCTCCACCTGCTGGCCGCAGGGTGTGAACATCACCTCGAAGGGGACCCCGAGCGGCCGATGTTCACCCGCACCGTCTCGCCGCAGCGCAAGGTGCTGGGTGACAACCCCGACTCGCTGTACTACTGGGCCCGGATCGACGGGGCCAGATCGTATCGCATTCGAGGTTTTCTCGACGGCGCGGTGTACACGTCGATCACCGTGCACGGGGCCGACCCGAGCGGCGGTATCCAAGAGAGGGTGATCGGGGCCGTGAGCGACCGCGACCTCGCCATCGCGCCCGACGGCGGCTATGAGATCATCCTCTCCCCGCAGCCGCCATGGTCCAGCGCGCCACCCAAGACACATGAAAACGCAGCGGCTGCGCCGAAAGATCCCTCTGTTACATTGCCCGCGGGAGAGGCCTGTCCTGAGCCCAGTCGAGGGAGTGGGGGTGAGGGTTCCGAGCAGTTTTCGGCGCCGCGCCGCGGCGGGAACTGGCTCAAGCTCGAGCCCGACGCGACGTCCGTCATCACGCGCCACTACTTCGAACGCCCCATCAGCGTCGCCTCCGATCCCGACGCGTCAGTCCGCCTGCGCATCGATCCGCTCGACGATCCCGGCCGCCCGGCGCCGCTCAGCGATGCGGCGGTCGCGGCGCGCTTGCGTGCGGTCGGCGAGTTCTTGCGCGGCAGCACCCTCGGCATGCCGCCGCCGGGGCAGGGACCCGCCTACTCGTTCGTCTCGCGCGTGCCCAACATGCTGCCGCGTCCGGCGAGCTTCGGCGGTTCCGGCGTCGCCGCGTGGGGCGCGGTCGACATCCACTACGCGATGGCGCCCTACCTGCTCCAGCCCGACGAGGCGCTAGTGATGGAGGGCCGCCTGCCGGCCTGCCGATTCGCCAACGTCATGCTCTGGAACATGCACATGCAGACGCTCGAGTACCGGTTCCGCCGCACGTCGCTAAACCGCGCCCAAATGGCGCTCGGGCCCGGCGGCTCGTTCCGCGTCGTCATCGCGCACCGCGACCCCGGGGTGGCGAACTGGCTCGACACCGAGGGGCACGCGCTCGGCATGATCTTCTGGCGCATCGTGCTGCCGGAGTCGGCGCCGGAGGACATCCGCTGCTCCGTCCGGAAGGTCGACGAGGTGTGAGCCAGCTCCGCGCCACACGGCCCCTTGGGCTCCGGCTGCTGAACGGCACCGGCGCCGCGCTCCGCGGCCTCGGCCTCCCGCTCGTCCGGCTGGACGCCGATACGCTGCTCGCCAAGGCGCGCCGCCAGACCGGTCTCGACGACTTCGGCGACGACGGCTTTCGGGAACCCCTCCGCCGCCTGCTCGCCTCCCTCGAACGGGAGGCCCGACTCACGCTGCTCGGCCGCATCGTTACGCGGAACGATATCGTCCGGTTGCTCGCCAACCGGTTGAAGGTGGTCGACGTATGGAAACAGCACCCTGAGATCGAAGCGGGCGCGGTCGAGCGGCCGCTGTTCATCCTCGGGCTGCCGCGCACCGGCACGACGATTCTCCACGAGCTGCTGGCGCAGGACCCCGGGAATCGCGTGCCGATGACCTGGGAGGTGATGCATCCCTTCCCCCCGCCGGAGCAGGCGACGTTCGAGACCGATCCGCGCATTGCCGCGGTCGATCGGCACTTCGCCGGCGTCGACCGGCTCATTCCTGACTTCAAGTCAATCCATCCCATGGGCGCGCGCCTGCCGCAGGAATGCGTCGCGCTCACGCAGCACGAGTTCGTGAGCCTGGTTTGGCCGACCACTTACCGCGTCCCGAGCTACCACGATTATCTCGACGGCACGGATCACCGCTGGGTGTACGCGGCCCATCGCTGCTGGCTGCAATACCTGCAATGGAAGGTCCCGGCAAGGCAGTGGGTGCTCAAGTCGCCCGGCCATCTCTGGACGCTTGACGCGCTGCTCGCCGTCTACCCGGACGCGCGCATCGTGCAAACCCATCGCGACCCGCTGAAGGTGATCGCTTCGCTCGTGAGCCTCATGTGCACGCTGCGCAGCATCGCCAGCGACGACATCGATCCACACGAGATCGGCGCCGACTGGACTGCGCGGCTCTCCGAAGGGCTTAACCGCACGATGCGCGTGCGCGAGCGCGGCTCGCTGGCGCCGGACCAGGTATTCGACATGTCGTTCGGCGAGTTCATGCGCGACGAGATCGCGATGGTGCGACGGATCTACACGCACTTCGGGATGGCGCTCTCGTCCGAGGCGGAGAGGCGCATGCGCCGCTTCCTGGCCGAGAATCGCGCCGACAAGCACGGCCGCCACACGTACACGCTCGGCCTCGGCGGCCTTGACGAGGCCACGGAGCGGCGGCGCTACGCCGAATACCAGGAGCGCTACGGGATCCCGAGGGAGCCCGTGAACTGACGGCCACACGGCGGGAGCGGTGCTCCCGCCCTCGAGGCCGACGCCGCGCTGCACCGGTACCGTTCTTGAGCGGTGGAGCAATGCTCCACCGCCGGATTGCTTCGCAAGCTTTGAGAGAGGGCCGACACTTCTAGAGCGAGGGGGATGCGCGGATTTCCCCGGCGCATTTCCCCGCAAGAGCGCCGGCCGGCGCGCTTCACCAGATCTCAGCGGTCACGAACTGGATAGCGGCAGCGAGCAGCGCGGTGCACGGGAGGGTGAGGATCCACGCCCAGACGACATTGCGGGCCACGCCCCATCGCACGGCCGAGATGCGCCGGGTGGCGCCCACGCCGACGATGGCGCCAGCGATCGTGTGGGTGGTGCTTACCGGGATGCCGGCGACTGCAGCACCGATGATGGTGCAGGCCCCCGCCGTCTCGGCGCAGAAGCCCCCGATCGGCGCCAGCTTGGTGATGCGCATGCCCATGGTCTTGACGATGCGCCAGCCGCCGAAAGTGGTGCCCAGCGCGATGGCCGCATGGCAGATGAGCACCACCCAGAACGGCACATGGAAATGGGGACCGAGATACCCGCCACTGAAGAGCAGCACTGCGATGATTCCCATCGTCTTCTGGGCATCGTTGGTGCCGTGGCCCAAGCTGTACAGCGCCGCCGACACCAACTGCAGGCGGCGAAAAGCGTGATCGACGCGCGCCGGCGTGCTCTGTTGCACCAGGCACATCGTCACGGTCATCGAGACAACGCCGAGGAGCAACCCGATGGTCGGGGAAATGAACACGAAGACCAATACCTTGACCAATCCGCTCACCACCAAAACGTCCAGCCCGGCAGCGGCCACCCCGGCCCCGGCGAACCCGGCGATCAGGGCATGCGACGAACTGGTGGGCAGCCCGTAGAGCCACGTCAGCACGTCCCACGCAATGGCCGCGGCCAGACCCGAAAAGATGACCGCGTTGTTCACCGCGCTCGGATCGATGATTCCCTTGCCCACCGTGGTGGCCACGTTGACGCCGAAGCCGAAGGCAGCCACGAAGTTGAAGAACGCCGCCCACACCACCGCCTGCCGAGGGGTGAGGACGCGCGTCGAAACGATGGTCGCCACCGAGTTGGCCGCATCGTGGAAGCCGTTCATGAAGTCGAACGCCAACGCCACCACGATGAGAAACCCCACCGCCAGCATCGCCCGCCCTCCGAGTCGTTGTGGACCGTACCTGTCCGGTCAAACCGGCGCCGCGCGCGGCGCCCTCACGAGTACTCGAGGGCGACACCCTCGACGACGTTGGCGATGTCTTCGCACCGGTCGATGGCCTCTTCGAGGAACTCGTAGACGT
>JBBITY010000317.1:0-4505 GCA_037440565.1 Desulfurellales bacterium | reverse complement strand
CCCGAGCTGAGCGTCCTGAGCGGTACTGATCGCGGCGGCATCGCCGAGCGCCAGACCGCTGCGACGCTTCAGCAACATCGCCGGGTGCTGTACTGGCTGACCGCGCTTGCCGTGGGCATCGGCCTGACGATTGCCGCCCATCTCAACGCGGCTGAGCGCCGGGGCGAAATGGCGATTCTCGTGGCCATGGGCGGTACCGCCATCTCTATCCTCGCGACCCTCGTTGCGCGCGCTGCGATCATTGGCCTGGTAGGTGCCTTGGCGGGGTACGCTCTGGGCGCAGGCGTAGCCATAGCGCAGGACGCAGGTAGTGCGCTGAGCATGGCCTGGTCGTGGACGCAACCACCGACGGCGATCGTTGCAGCGGCCGTGCTGGGCATGGCTGCGGCGATCCCGGTTGCTGTTCACGCCTCGTATCAAAACCACGTCCGTTCGCTTCAGGAGTAACCGAGCCTCGATTTTAGAGGCAGCATAAGGAGAATGACGATGAAAGGACATCCGAAGTTCGCTCGAGCGGCTGTCGCCGCGGTTGCGTTGCTGGCACTGGGCACTGGCAGCCCCGTGCGCGGCGACGAACAGCACTCGGCACGCGAGCCCTCATCAGAAGGCTCGACGCTGTCGATGAACAAGTTCTGGTCTTCCGAGACCGGACGCGTCGGAAACTATCCGGGAAAGCTCGTCTGTCTGCGCTGCGACCTGAAGCCCGGCCCCGGCATGATGGCTCAATGCCAGAAGGAGGGGCATCGTCACGCACTGTCGATGGAGGCGGATTCGATGATTCACCCTCTCCTCCCTGGCACCGAGGAGGTCCTCAGGCAAATCAACTCGGGTGAGCTGCACGGCGAGGAGGTCAGCGTGCACGGCAAGTACTATCCGAGCACGGCGGCGATTCTGGTCGATCGGGTCACCGTCCGCCATTGAGCTTCTGCCGCTGCAGGTCGGGCGACGCCGGATACCACGCACTGAAGGGACCCAACAATGGAGCGTATGCCGATGATCGGTACGCTGACGATCAACCCGGCGATCGATCAGCACATCCCGATCGACAAGCTCGTCAAAGACGATGCCATTCGCGCTCGCGATATCCGCCGCGACCCGGGCGGGAAGGGAATCAACGTGTCGCGGGTCGTCAAGGAGTTGGGCGGCACAACGGTCGCCTATGGCGGAGACGACGCCAACTCCGGACCTTCACATGACGCCGGGCCAGTAGGCTGCCGTAGGAACATGCCCTCGTCGGACGCGGATCTGCTCGCGGTTCTGCGTGCGCTCGTTCATTTGAGCACCGTCGACTTGCTATACGCGGACCAGTACCTGTACCGGGCCGAGCTGCTGCTGCCGAAATTGTGCACGAGGCAGCAGTACCGGGCGCTCCGGCACGATCAGGTGCGCTTTCCGAGTCTCACGGCCGACCTCCGGCAAGCGGCCGAACAGGGTGACTGGTCGAAGGTGCGGGTTCTCGCGCAAGAAGCGGCGAATGCGCGCGAACGACTGGCGACGAGCAGTCAGATCCTCCTGCTCGCCGATGCGGTGTACGGTCCCCGACTGCTCCACGTCGATGCCGTCACCCTTGCGTTGAGCGGCGTGGTGGCGCAGCCGGTCTCGAGTCTCATCGGCGCGTGCGATGCCATTCTGGAACAGTTGCGAACGCTCGTCTCCCTGGACCGGGAATGGGCGTCGTTCTACCAGTCCCGAGTCATGTACTTCGAGCATTGCCAGCTCGTTCGCGGGGAAAACGCCGGCCCCGCGGTGGACGCGACACATCTGCGGCAACAGATTCTGGCGGCGGTGGCGGCGGGCGACTTCGCACGGGTGAAGCGGTTGACCGATTCGCTGGAGACCGAGCACAGTGCCGTCCCAGCCCGCTTGCGTGCGCCCCGGCCGCGGGAAGAACGCGTGCGACGGCTCGTAGCGGGATTTTCCGACGCTGCGGAAGCCCGTGCAGGGGAACTCGGGCTGGCGCTGGAGACGTTGCCGCGCGCCAGCGGCCTGAACGAATACCTGAGCTGCTGCTGCGCCGACCGAGCGACGCTGCCGGAAACGCCGCTGGCTGAGACACACAAGAGCACTGAGCACTGCACGTGCGGCCACGCATGCCCGCCCGACGTCAGGTCCAGCCTGCGCGAGAATCTCGATCTGCTCATGGGTCACCCGTTCATCAGCTCCGCCGGCCTGCGGTATCTGCCGTGGTTCGGTCCGGAGACGGTCCTCGTAGAAACGTTTCCGGAAACCGACCCGGACGTTCGGACCGGTCTGCTCGGTGCGCTCGGTCTGCCGAAGCGCCGCGGACTGACTCGGCTTGTTATCGAGGATGCGCTGCTGACGAACGGCCCGCACGTTTGCGCAAACCTGGGTCTCGATCCAGCCGAGTGCACGGTCGCTTGTATCCCGTTCGATGCGTACCTGCGCTTGGCGCCGAAGTACGGGTGGGGACGGCAGGAGTTCTGGACGCACTTCGACGGCTACCAGGTGACGCGGGAGCTGCGTTTGCGAGCGTTGGTCGGCGGCGACGCTCGCTACGGCGGGCCAGACGATCTCTGTGGCGTCGAGCGTGACTACAACGCCGAGCGGCTCACGGCCCGATTCGTGATCCTGCGGCGCGACCGGTTCCTGGTGCGAGAGACACAAGGAGAGCCGTGATGGCAGCTTCCGGGCCAACAGCCCGTTCCACCGGTCGCCCCAACGCCGGCGGGAGACCGCGTCTTGCGCTGGCACTCGGGGGCGGTGCCGCTCGCGGCCTGGCCCACATCGGCGTGCTGGAAGTGCTGGAGCGCGAAGGCATCAAGGTGAACTTTATCGTCGGCAGCAGCATGTGTGGACTCATCGGCGCCCTCAGCGCGAAAGGGCTCCGGGCGCAGGAGATCGAGGAAGTCGCGCGCAGCTTCTACTTCCCGCGCTGGTTTCTGCCCGGCGGCTTGGTGCGGTTCGAGGCCCTCTTCAAGTCCGCTGTTCCCTTACTCGCAGGCACATTCGAGGATCTCGTTACACCGCTCGCCGTGACCGCGGTGGATCTGGAGGCCGGCAGCCAGGTCGTTCTTCATACAGGTCGCGTTCTCCCTGCGATTCGCGCGACCTGCACTGTCCCCGGGGTGCTGCCGCCCCTCAGGCTGGGCGGGCGGTGGCTGCTCGACGGGGGGCTGGTGAACATCCTGCCCGTCGATGTCGCGTGGATGGCAGAGCCCGACGTGGTCGTCGCCGTCAAGGTGGGCGCGCTCCGCACCCGCCGGATTCCCGAGCTGAACTGGCGCCTGACCGCCCTCCTTTCTCGGTTGGGTGGTATGATTCCCAACCCCGCGACCGCAAAGGTGTCATTCGAAGTGCTGGTGCGCGCCGCCGAGATCATCCTCGACCGTCAGACCGCCCTGGCGGTGGCGATGACCGGGCCAGAGCTGCTGATCGAGCCGGATCTGGGTGACATTACCCTGCGCGATTTCCACCGACTCGATGAGGCACTCGCGGCCGGACGACGAGCGGCAGAAGCCGCGCTCCCGAGCCTCCACAAACTACTTCAAGCACCTCCGCCCGTTGCTCCCACGGGTAGACGCGCCCTGGAGCTGCGATTCGACCCGGTGTGTGCGATGGTGATCAGTCCGGCCAGGGCGCGGGCTACTGCGGTACATGGCGAGACGACTTATTACTTCTGCTCGCCCAACTGCCGTGACTCTTTCGAACGCGACCCCGATCGCTACCTGGCCAAGATAGCCGTGGCCTTCGGTGTGACGCGGAGGACCAATCAAAAAGGGGATGGGGTCGGATGAATCGCGGCGAGCTGCCGCTTTCGGAAGTCTCAGCCGCCAGCACATGAACGAGTCGAAGATGCGTCGCTTAACGCACTGCGGTGAGAAAGGAGCTGACATGGAACGGTTCGCTGTGGGCACATTGAAAGGTTTCACGCGCCACGGCGTGTGGCTGCTTGCGCCACTGGCCTTAGCGATTGTCCTCGGTGGATGCACGACGACGAAGCGGGCCGCGCAGCTCGTCGTTGACCACCACGTCGGCATGGCCCGCGGGGCGATCGACATCATGAGCGGCAAGGCGGAGGAGCGCGCGCAACGCGTCGCGAAGCTGCGGGCCGACTTGGAGGCCAGCCGGTCGGCGCTGGCTGCGGAACAAGACCAAGGCCGCCTCGTCGAGCTGCTCAAGCAGCACGTGGCCCTGCAAGACGCGCTGGTCGGGGAGCTGTTAGAGGGGCACGGCCATCACCATGGCGGGAGCCAGCAGCAGGCTCGAGCCGAGAACAAAGAAGAGCTGTCAGAGTCTCACGCACATTAGGAGATGCCGAAAAACGATCCGGCCGCCCTTCGACGAACTCAGGGCGAGTGGAGAAGTCCAGTGAACCTATCGCGGGGTGCGCCCGCAACCCAACGTCAGAGGCTGCCCCCTCGGCATGTCCGAGAAGGCAGGCATCCGATGAAGAATCGATCTTCAAGCCTCCATCGGAGGCGGGCCACGTCCTGCACCCGGCGAGGGAAAAACCTCACGGTTGTTTCCCTCGCGCTCCCTTTTCC
>JBBITY010000316.1:0-4543 GCA_037440565.1 Desulfurellales bacterium | reverse complement strand
TCCCGGTGGTCCAACCACCACGCCGCGGCCAGGCCACAGAGAAATCCACCGATGTGCGCCCCGTACGCGACCCCCCCTCCGCCACCGCCGTGGGTGATCAGCAACGGGAGCAGATTGTCGAGCACCAGATACAGGCCGAGCAGAATGCGGGCGGGGACTGTCACCACGTCCAAAAGGAAGGGGAATAAGAGCACGAGAATCCGAACCTGGTTGCGCGGAAACCAGCGAAAATAGAAGCCGAGCACGCCCGAGATGGCCCCCGAGGCTCCGACCAGCGGCAGCGACGATCCGAGATCCAGCACGGCGTGCGAGAGGGTAGCGACCGCGCCGGTGCCGAGGTAGGCGAGCAAATATCGCAGTCGGCCGAGGTGATGCTCCACGTTGTCGCCATAGATCCAGAGAAAAAGCATGTTGCCCGCCAGGTGCAGAAACCCCGCGTGGAGGAAGAGGGAAAAGAACAAATCGGCGACGCTTGGTGCATCGGGCCGGAATCCGTGCCGGTATACGAACAGGTCGTACGCCGAGATGCGCGCCAAGATCTCCTGCACCGATATCGGGCGCGACAAGCTCTCGGCAATGAGACGGACGTACTCGGGGAGCACCGGATCGGAGAGGTCGGCCGGAGTGGCACTGAGAGGCAGGCTCACGAGGACGTATACGGCCACGTTGATCGCGAGCAGCGCATAGGTGACGAAGGGCGCGCCGCGGGGATTCGGCGCGTCACCCAGGGGAAGAATCACCGCTGGCGCTCCTGGCTGGAGAAAAGCTCACGTCGCACGCCCGCAGCCTACCATCTCACCGGGGGCAAGGCCACGGCGGCACGGGCCGCGTCCCCGTGCTCTCTGCTAATGAGAAACCCCTCGGGTGCAGCAGCGCTCCCCCCTCGATAATGACCTCATGCCTTGAGCCATGTAATCTCGGGGGCGGGAGCAGTGCTCCCACCGCGGCTTCCCCCACCGCAGAGTGTGCCCTCGACTTCCTCGCGGGCTCTCAGTGTAAGACAACGTCCGGGAGCTCCAACGACCGTGCCGCAAGAAAGCGCTGCATGCGGTCCATGACGCGATTGGCATCCGCGAGCAAGGCCCGCCGCAGGCCGGGCTTGCTCGTGCGCGCACACCAGTCCCGCAGTGCTTGCAGGTCGCGTCCCATGCTCGCCATCTGCGCCCGCTCGCGCCCGTGCGCGACGCGCGGCTGATCGAGCAGCGCCCGCCACCGCGCCAGGTGGGCGTCGATGGCGTTCAGTGCCAGTTCGAGCGTGACGCCATCGCGGCACGCGCGACGGTCCAGCCGCGCCGGCATTGCCGGTCGTACGGGGCGGGCGCCCGCCTCCGCCGGTTGCGGCCGATCTCCGCCAAATCCGTACTTCCGCAGCACGCCGATGACGACGCCCCGTACCCGCACGTGTTCTCCGCGCACCACGAGCGGCAGCATCTCCGAATTGGCTGGCTGCAAGCGGATTTCGCCGTGCGCGTCGCGGTGCAGCTTCTTGACCGTCACGCGTCCATCGACTTCAACCACCACCGTTCGGCCGTTGTCTGCCGTCTCGCACGGTTCGACGATCAAGTAGTCCCCGTGGCGGATCCCCGCATCGATCATGGAGTGCCCGCGGACCCGCAGGGCAAACACTCTGCGGCCGCTCCAGAGCGATGTCGGGACATCCAGACTCTCCTCGACCGAGAACACCTCGAGGGGTTGACCCGCCGCGACCTCGCCCAAGAGCGGAAGCCGCATGACTCCTTCCACGCCCAGCGTTCCGTTCATTTTCGCCTCCTGTTCTCCTTTAAACCGTTTCCAGGGCGAACACAAGGCGAAGAGGGATCCGTATCGCCGCCTAACGCTCACTCCCCCGGGCGGCAGGGTCCACGCGCTCCAAACGCGCCACCGCCGAGGCGGCCAGCCAGAGCGTCGCCCCGTTCAGCGCGACGAGGCCGCCACACACCGCCCCGCCGATCAAGAACACATGCACCGTGAAGGCGGCGAAATACTGTCCCTCGTACATGACGTTGCCGGGATTGCGCTCCTTGTACATGGCGGCCTTCTGAAAGCGCTCGTCGCGCAGCACGAACGCCATGAAGCCAACCATCACCGCCAGACCGACCGCGAGTAAGGCGACGCCAACCGCCTTGGACAGTCGCGCCATGGTCCCCCCTTATCCACTTGTCGTTCGAGGTTCGAGATCTCGTCGGTACACCTTGAGCCGAACCCGCCGCTCCTTCTCGTAGCCGACCCACTTCGCTTCGGGAACGTCATCCGGCGTCACCAGCCGAAACCCCTGACGTTCAAAGAACCCCTGGGCGCGCGGCTCGACGGTGCAGGCAAAGACGTAGCGCAACCCCGCCGCACGGGCGTCCTCCAACGCCTGCGCAAGCAGTCGGGCGCCGACCCCCTCCCCCTTGAATCGCGTGATCGTATAGAGTCCCACGATTTCCCCGGCGCGTTCGTCCGCGTAGGGCTCAGTCTCCAGGCCACACACCCCGGCGAGATGGTGTGCACCGATCGTCGCCCCGTAGCCGTTGAGAAGGACGCGTGCCGTTTCCGCTGCGCTGCGCAGCTTCAGATACCCCTCCCGCTGACCGCGAGCCAACAGGCGCTCGACTTCCGCGAAGTCGTCGATGCCGAGTCGCTCGACTCGGCAGTAATCCCCCCTCGTGAACAGCGTACCGGAGCCTTCGTATGTGTACAGTTCGCGAGCCAACCCTTCGAGCGAGCAGAGATTCACCGAGTGGACGCCGCCCCGCAGGGCCGCCTGAATTGCGTCGAGCGTCTTCCGCCGCCCGGCCAAACCCGCCCACTCGGCTTCGCCGGCGTGCAGGACCGTCGCCAACATCGCTTCATCCATAAACGACAGTTGGCCCGCCGTTGGCGACGCGATGCCGCCAGGCGGCTCGATCATGACCAGCTTGTGCACCCGCAGACGCCCGGCCAAGCGCTGGGCGAAGTCGACCAACGCCTCCTCATCAACCAGGCCTACGAACAATGGCCCGACCCGCAACGTCCGCCACGCCAGCTCGAGCGTCGGCGCGAGGTCGCCGCCGCGCGCGGCCTCGGTCAGATCGGCAACCGCTTCGCCCAGGCCGCGCCGACCGCGCCGCGCCGGGAAGTGCACGGCGGTTTCCTCGCTCAATACGAAGCGCTGCAACCGCTGGCGCACGCGGCGCAGGCGCGGGCCGACACCCGCGGGTCCCGGCGGGATGCCGAAAAGGATGATCAGTCGCGTCCCATTGGCAACTAACTCGCGCGATACGCGGCCGAGTGTTTCGAACCCACCGGGCCGTTCGCAATCCGCCAGAGCCACCGCGAAGCAGAGCGTATGGGCGCGGAACTCGTCGAGGTAGAAGTCCTTCTCCCCGAACTCCTCCGCCGGCAGGGGCGCGGGCGACGCTACCGATGACATGGCGTCAAGCTATCACAATCGTCGCGACCCGAAAAATCGAACGCCTTGCTGAACCGGCGCAGGCCATCTACAAGCGTCGACATGCACTTGCTCGTTGCCGGCCTCCTGTCGTTGCTCGTGCGCGCGGAACCCGTCCGCGCGGCTCGCGCAGCACACGGCATGGTCGCCGCCGAGCATCGCCTGGCGGCCGAGGCCGGCGTCCGCATCCTGCAACGCGGTGGCAACGCCGTCGATGCCGCGGCCGCCACGGCCTTGGCCGTCGGCGTCGTGAATCCGGCCTCGTGCGGCATCGGCGGCGGCGGCTTCATGCTGGTGTTCGAGCGGCGTTCGGGCACAGTAGCTGCACTGGACTACCGCGAAGTCGCGCCCGCTGCAGCAACGCGCGAGATGTTCAGCCGCGACCAGCGCGCGGCGGAACTGAGCCGGACGGGCGGGATGGCCGTCGCCGTGCCCGGCGAGGTGGCCGGCTTGGTCGCGGCCCTCCGCCGCTTCGGGACGATGCCATTGGCAGAGGTGGCGGCACCTGCAATTGCCTACGCACGCGACGGATTTCCCATCGAGCCGCATCTCGCCGATGCCATCGCCAATCAAAGCGGGCGCCTGCGGACGCAACCCGCATTGGCCGCCCTCTTCCTTCATCCCGACGGCCGCCCGCGCGCTGCGGGCGAAATTCTGCAGCAAACCGACCTAGCGCGGACACTGGAGCGCATCGTCCGCGAGGGAGCAGAGGTCCTCTACGGCGGTGCGCTGGGCGACGCCGTGGTGCGCAGCGTTCGCGCCGCCGGGGGGATCATGCAGCTCAGCGACCTCGCCGCCTACCGCGCGATCTGGCGCCAGCCGCTCCGCGGGCGGTTTGCGGGCTACGAGATTTACGGCGTCCCGCCGCCGAGCTCGGGGGGTGGAGCGCTGCTGCAGATTCTGCGTACCGTGCGCCGCGATGATCTGGCCGCCCTCGAACACAACTCGCCAACCTACCTGCACCTGCTCGCCGAGGCGATGCAGTTCGCCTTCGCCGATCGCGCCGCGTATTACGGCGACCCGGACTACGTGAACGTGCCGCTGGCGTGGCTGCTCGCCCCCGGACGGGCACACCGCTTGCGGCATCGCCTGAGTGCTGCCACCACGTTCTCGCAGAGCGACCGGGCGAGT
>JBBITY010000315.1:4316-4545 GCA_037440565.1 Desulfurellales bacterium | reverse complement strand
AACCCAGAGTCAGCAGCAGCATGCGCATGCGTCACCTTCCGTCAACTTCTGTTTCGCACCGCCGTAGTGTTTCCAAGTGCGCGGCGTCTGTCAACGCGGATTCTGCGTCCGCCGCACCCGGCTTATCAGCCCGTTGAAGAACCTGCGGCATGGGCGTCCCGCCCGCGTTTTCACCGGCGCGACGTCGGTGCCACAACGGTCGAGTTGGGTTCTTCAACGGGCTGCAATG
>JBBITY010000315.1:1967-4255 GCA_037440565.1 Desulfurellales bacterium | reverse complement strand
GCCGGCGCCCAAGCTGAACTTGTGCCCGAGCTTGTACAGGCTCTGCTCCAGCGCGGCGATCGCCAGCACGGTGTCCATCTGGTCCACGTAGCCCATGTGGCCGAGGCGGAAAATCTTGCCCTTCAGTTCGTCCTGGCCGCCCGCGGACTGGATGCCGAAGCGCTTTTCCAGGTCGTTGCGGAGGTCCTTAACGGTCACGCCTGCCGGCGGGCAGAGAGCGGTGACCGAGTCGCTTGGCCGCTTACTGAAGACCTTCAGGCCGATCGCCTCGCCCGCGGCGCGCGTAGCCGCAGCCATGGCCGCCACGCGTTTCCAGACGTTCTCGATCCCCTCTTCGAGCAGTAGGTTGAGCGCTTTGCACAAGCCGCGCACCAGCAGGTGCGCCGGGGTGAACGGCGTATCGTGCTCGGCCGCGCTCTTGAAGGCCTTGTTGAGGTTCAGGTAGTAGGCGTGCTGCGACTTGTTGGCGGAGATTAGCTCGCGCGCCTTCGGGCTGATCCCCAGGAATCCGAGCCCCGGCGGCAGCATGAGCGCTTTCTGCGCGCCGGTGATGGTCACGTCGACGCCCCATTCATCGGGCTTGAGCGGAAGCGCGCCCGCGGACGTGATGCAGTCGGCGAGCAGGAGCTTGCCGCTCTGCCGGCAGACCTTGCCGATCGCCTCCAGGTCGCAGGCGGTCGCGGTGGACGTTTCGCTGTGGACGACCATGATCGAGGTGATCGCGGGGTCCTTCTTGATCCAGTCGCTGACCATCTCTGGCGTGGGCGGCGTGCCCCATTCGATCGCGTGGCGCACGACGTTGAGGCCGAACTGCTGCGCGATCTCGCCCCAGCGCTGGCCGAACTTGCCGCCCTCGATCGTCAGCAGTTTCGAACCTTGTGGATGGCAGCCGATGATCGCGGCTTCGGCTGCGGCGGTGCCGGAGCCGGTCAGGATCAGCACGTCGTACTGGGTGCAAAGAACTTTTTTAAGCTTCTCGGTCGCGTCCTTCATGAAGGCCTTGAACCAGTCCGTGCGATGGTGCTCGAACGGCCGCGCCATCTCCAGCAGCACTTCCTCCGGGACCGCACAGGGCCCTGGCGTGAACAGTCGGATTTTCTTCATGATGAGGACCTCCCGGTTTGTCGCCGGACCGCGCCGATCCGGCCGATCGGGACGAATGATACCCGGTCGCCGCGCGACTCGCGAGCGGAGGAAGAACCGAACCCCTCGCGGAAGCGCGGGACCGACTCCGCACAGCCGCACGGGGGTCGGAATGGGGCGATGCGCGCGGCTATGCGCTCGTCCAGCGGCGAAGCAGTTCCAGCGGCACCCGCCAGCCGCCGCTGCCCCCGAAAAACACCCGCATCGTCTCCAGGAATGTCAGCAGCGTCAGCGCCCATGCGCACAATTGCGGCAACGGCCAGAGCCGCAACCATGCGCGTCTCATCGCCGGCATGAAGCCGTCGCGGCGCTCGGCGAGTCTCTTGGCGTAGGCGTGCCAAAGCTGATTGATGCGCATGAGCAGGCCCATAAGCACGCCCCACGCTACGAAGTTCATCGACGGCGCGTGCCAGACGCCGATGAACACGAACGTGGCGCAAAGATTGAGCGTGGCCCGCTGCCGGCTGCCCCCGAGCGGGAAGTAGAGATAGTCGCGCGCGATGTACGAGACCGTGATGTGCCAGCGGTGCCACAGGTCGCGCATGCTGACCGAGCGCCACGGTTGGCGGAAGTTCTCCGCCTGGTGATAACCCAGGAGCCTGGACATGCCGACCGAAATGTCGCAATAGCCGCTGAACATCAGGAACAGCCAGAGCATTTGCAGATGGGTCCCGAAAAACAGGAACGCCGTCTTTTCGATTCTTTCGGGATGCTCGTAGTACAGGTCGGAATTCAGGTAGTCGCGCACCGTCGGCCACAGGTACACCGTGCCGACCAGCCCCTTGAAAAGTCCCAGCCCGATTCGCCAGGCCGCATACGCGACGGCGCGCCAGCCGCGGCGCGTCGAGCACGTGTCGATCTGCTCGTGAAACTCGTTGTAGCGCTCGATCGGGCCCTGCATGAGGTTCGGCCCGTAACATGCGTAGGCCAGGAAATTCAGCAACGTTCGCCGCTGCCGGGGAATGCCGCCGCGGGCCAGCTCGGAAAAGTACGGCAGCATCCGCATCGCGAGATACGCCAGGCCGATGACGTGCATGCGGGCGAAGAGAGAGCTCAACAGCCGCGGCCCGGACTCGGCCGCGAAGAACCGCAGCCAGTCCGGTTCGCAACTCCAGCCGCGGACGCCGAACGGGAAAACCCATGGC
>JBBITY010000315.1:0-1936 GCA_037440565.1 Desulfurellales bacterium | reverse complement strand
TCGAGCGGGAGCGCGACACGCGCGAGCTTGAAACCGCCGAAGTACCCACCACCGATCAGGGCCGCTACGACGACGCCCGCGCGCCAGCGCGGCGGCCTGCCGGACTCAGCACTGGCGGCGAAGCGCTCTCCCAGCCAATACAACCCCACGCACAACGCCAGCCAGAACAAGGCGTATGCGGCCCCGAACATCCAGGCGATGAACGCCAGGCCGGTGAGCACGATCGCATGTCGGAGCCAGCGCGCCGGCATGACCCGCAGCACGAGCAGCAGCGGTGCGAAGTAGCAAATCAGGTAACGGTCGGCCAGCGCGACGTCCTGCCAGAAGCCGCGCCAGTCGTCCCAGGAAACCTGCGACAGCGGCTCGTAAAGCGCGTTCCAGGTGCTTTCCGACACGTCGTTCTCGCCCCGCTCGGCCCCCGCGCCGGCCGAGCGCGGCGTTGTACCCGGTGCGCTTGCCCCGGGGAAGTGGGGCGCCGGGGTGCCGTCTGAATCGTCCGACCCCTATCGGCGCCGCCGACCGGCGGTGCTCCGTCCGGCCGGTGGCGACCGGTGCGGACGCGTGTCGCACGAATGGACACTACGAACTAGAATGGTTGCGCCCGCGGTCAAGGGGCGCTGCGGGCGGCCGGCTCAGATCGCCATGCGATGATCGCTTTGCGGAGATATCAAGTGGATGGAGTGTTGTTGGGCCTGCGCGCATCGCGCGTGCCTGCGCTGCTGGTCGTGACGTGCCTGCTGGCCGCGGGTCCGGCGCGGGCATCGCAGAACGGTGACGAAAAGGAGCGCCTAGCGCGGGAGTTCATCGCTTCGCTGGGACAGAAGGAGTGGCTGCGCGCGATCGAGATCGGCCGGAGCCTCAAGGAGTTCGATCCCGAGAACGAGATCGTGGATTACAACCTCGCCTGCGCCTATGCCCGCGCGGCGAAGGCGGACGAGGCGATCCAATCGTTGCGCGCCGCGGCGGAGAGCGGCTTTTCCGACGCGGATCACCTGGCGGCCGACGCCGACCTGGAAAGCGTCCGAGCGCACGCCGAGTTCGCCGCCATCGTCGAACGCGTGCGAAAGAACCGCGAGCGAGCACGCGAGGAGTTCGAACGGAAGGCGGTGCAGAGCGAGCCGCTGATCGTGATTCCGGGCACCGTCGCAGCGGACAAGCCGGCACCGGTGGTCGTGGCGCTTCATCCGTATGGCGGGACGGCCGAGACGATCGCCGCCCGCTGGCGGAAGCTCGCCGCAGACCGGGGCGCGATCCTCGTGGCGCCGCGCGCCGTGCTTGCGACAGGCAAGGGTTTTCAGTGGGGGACGGTGGACCAGGCTGATCGCATCGTGACGCGCGCGCTCGAGACGGTGCGGAAGCTCCACCCCGTCGATGACAAGTGCATTTTCCTGACCGGGTTCTCGCAGGGCGCCTTTATGGCCTACGGTCTCGGCCTGCGCCACGCGGCGACGTTTCGCGGCGTCATCCCGATGGCCGGCGAGTGGGACCCGGACGCGGCGGCACTGCCGAAGGAGCCCCCGGCGGAGCGTCCGCGGTTCTACATCATGGTCGGGGACAAAGATCCGGCGCTGGAGAGCAACAAGCGAGCGGCGCTGGACCTTCGCGGCGCGGGGTTCGTCACCCAACTGAAGGTCTTCGAGAACCTCACGCACGAGTTTCCGCCCGACGCCGACGCGGAATTGGAGCGAGCATTGCGATTCTGCATGGGCGAGGAATGACTCGATTGCGGCCGGCTGGGAGGACGCAGCCGTGCATGCTCGCTGCGGCTGGCATCCTTGCCGCCGTGGGCGCGTGCGTGCCGCCGCTGCTCCCGGACAACGTGGGCAAGTCGCCCGATTACGCGCGCACGTGGCTGCGAGCCGCCGGCGGGGCGGACTTCTACGCCGAGGAGGGGCTTGCCGACGGCGTCTGGCTTTCGGTGGCGCGCCCCGGCGGG
>JBBITY010000314.1:0-4563 GCA_037440565.1 Desulfurellales bacterium | reverse complement strand
GCTGCCGGTCATCGGAAACTCGGTGACGAACTTGACGTAGCGCGGGACCTTGTAGTTGGCGATGCGCGACGTGGCAAAATCGATGATCTCCTGCGCGGTGCACACGGCGCCGTCGCGCAGCTCGACGAAGGCCATGCCCACCTCTCCCAAGCGGTGATCGGGAACGCCGATGACCTGCGCCTGTTTGACCTTGGGATGCGTGTGCAGGAGGTTCTCGATCTCCACCGGGTAGACGTTGAACCCGCCGACCAGAAACATGTCCTTCACGCGGCCGGTGATGCGCAGGTAGCCGTCCGCCTCGACCACGCCGAGGTCGCCGGTGTGAAACCAACCGTCGGCGTCGATCGCCTCGCGCGTCTTGTCCGGCATGTTGTAGTAGCCCTTGCCCACACAGGAGCCCGGCTCGACATCGCCGAGGCAGATTTCGCCCGGCTGGCCGGGCGGCACCTCGGCGCCGGTGTGCGGGTCGACGATCTTCACCCGTGCACTGGGCAACGGCGTGCCGACCGTGGTGCGCTTGCGCTCCGGGGGATCATCGATGCGCGTCGTCGTCGCGATCCCGCCGCACTCGCTGAGGCCAAACACGTTCAAGATCTCCGGGCAGCGCAAGGTCTCGACGATGCCGTCCATCGTCGCGCTGGGCAGCGGCGAGCCGCCGACGATGCCGCCGACCAGCGAGCGCAGGTCGAACCGCCGGCGCTGCGGGTCATCGAGATACGAGATGAAGTAGGCGGGCGAGCCGAAGAGATGGGTGATGCGCTCGTCGCTGATCGCCTGGAACGCTTCGACGGGATTGAACGTCTCCTGCAGCACCACGGTGGCACCGCGCAGGAATGACAAGGCGGCCACGAACATGCAGCCGAAGTTGCTGAACAGCGGCAGGTTGAGCAGGCAGCGGTGCTGCTCCGTGAGCCCCATGCGCTCGGTCGTGAGGTAGATGCTGGCGAGGTTGTTGCGATGCATCGACAACCCGCCCTTGGGGAAGCCGGTGGTGCCCGAGGTGTAGACCATGTTCATGACGTCGAACGGATCGACGCCGATTTGCGCCCAGGCCAGGCGCCCGCGGTGATGGCTATCGCCCTCGGCGACGGAGTCGTAGCTGATCAGGTTCCGGTGCTCGCGGCGGCTCAGGCAGATCACGGTGCGCAGCTTCGGGAGGGTGGCGGAGACCAGCTCGCCCGGCCGCGCGCCGTCGATCTCCGGGCAGATCGACCGCAGCATGGCCAGGGAGTCGATCTTCCCCAGGAACTCGTCGTTGAAGATCAGGGTCCCGCTCTCGGACTGCTCGAGCGCGTACTTCGTCTCTTCGGCCTTGAAGCGCGTGTAGACCGGCACGAGGATGGCGCCAATCTTGTAGACCGCGAACTGGGCGACGATCCATTCCGGGCAGTTCGTCATCCACAGCGCCACTCGGTCGCCCTTGCCGACGCCCCAGCGCAGCAAGCCGCTGGCGAAGCGCTCGACGCGCTCGCGCAGGTCCCGGTAGGTGATGCGTTGCGCGCCGAACACGACGGCCTCGCGGTCCGGCCACCGCGCGGCGCTCTCGTCGAGCACCGCCCCCCATGTCTTGTGGGTCGCTGTGTACCACGCCGGCTTGGCGTCGCCGCTCACGGTTGGTTCTCCATGTCGAAGGCGTGCGCCGCCGCCGGATCGATGGCGCGCGCCAAGTGATAGACCCGGCGCGTCGGCAGGATCTCCCCCACCTTGACCGAGGCGCCGGGAATGTTTGCCTTCGTGACCTGCCACTCGATCTTGCCGTACTCCCGCGTCGGACCGCGATCGCGCTTGACCTTCTTCACCTCCAGCTCGGCCACGTGGTTGCGAAACGTGAAATAGACCTTTTCGCCGAAGGTGAACTCTTTCCGTACCATTGCGAGATCCTTGCTACACGTGTCGCGCCCAGTGAGCGGCCTCGTGCATGGCCCACCCGATCGAGCGCGGCTGGCGGCAATCGCCGATGGCGTACAGCTCGGGCACCTTGCCGTCCAACGCCTCCTTCAGGTGCTCGTTCGGCAGCCGCCCGCAGGTGATCACGACGGTATCGGTCGGGAACACTTCCTGGCGCCCATCGCGGTCGGTGGTGACCACCCGGCCGTCGCCGATCGAGACCACTTTCTGGTGGAGGCGCAGCTTGACGCCGGCCTTCGGAATGTACTCCTCGACCAGCATCTGACAGCGCACGGGGTCGAGGAGGTATGGCCCCTTGGTAGCGTTGCCGCTCTTCTCGATGAAAAAGACCTCCTTGCCTTGCAGCGCCAGACTCACCGAGACCTCGGCGCCTTCGACGCCGCCGATGACGACCACGCGCGCGCCGATGGTCGCGTCGCCACGCAGGTACTCCTCGTAGTGGACGACCATCGGATGCAAGATGCCCTCGATGTCCGGCCAGTGCGGCCGCGAGCCCGTGGCCACCACGACCACGTCGGGATGCTCCCGCTCCACCAGCGCCGGGGTCACCTCGTGCCCGAGGACGATCCGCACACCCAGCTTTTCGAGCTGCCCGCGCAGATAGGTCACGACGTTGCGGAGATCGCGCGCGCGCAAGAGGGGAAACGCGGACGCGAGGTTGACGAGCCCCCCGAGCCGCTCCTGCTTTTCGTAGAGGACCACCTCGTGCCCGCGCAGCGCCGCCACGCGCGCGAACTCCATGCCGGCGGGACCGCCGCCGGCGACGAGAATCCGCTTTGGCCGCGCCGCCTTGCGAATCTCGTAATAGTCGCGCTCCCGGCCGTAGCCGGGGTTCACTGCACACTTCACCGCCTGCATCTGCCAAAATGCGGTCAACAGACACCAGTTGCACGACAGGCAGCGGCGGATGTCGTCATACCGCTTGGCGAGAACCTTGCGCGGGTAATCCGGGTCGGCGATCACCGGCCGGCCGAGGGCGACCAGGTCCGCCTTGCCGGTGCTGACCACCTTTTCGAGCAAGCGCGGATCGTTGAGCTTGCCCACCGTGATGACCGGCACCTGCGGAAAGCGCTGCTTCACCTTGGCCGCATAATCCACGAGGATGCCGGGGCGGAAGTACACCGGCGGGTCGAGGTGCGCGAGGGCGACCGGGTTCATCACCGAGCCGGTGGAGACGTCCAGGCAATCGACGCCGGCTTTCAGGAAGGCCGGGATCAAGGTGTCGAGAGTGTAGTCGAAGTCGTAGCCGTCGATGCCGTTGTATTCCTCGGCGCTGAAGCGCCAGATGATGGGAAAATCCGCGTGCGTGTGCTCGCGGATGGACTGAATGACCCGGCGCGGGAAGAGCGTCCGGTCCATGCCCCACTTGTCCTCACGCTTGTTGTAGAGGGGAGACATGAACTCGTGCACGAGGCCGCCGTGGCAGGCGTGGACGTTGACCGCGTCGTAGCCCGCCTCCAGCGCGCGGCGCGCTCCCTGGCCGAAGTCCTCGATGATCTGCTCGATCTCGCCGTCGGTCAACGCGCGGGTTTTTCCTCCGCCTGGCAGCGGCAGCGCCGACGGCGTGACCGGCGGCTGTCCGCCGATGTACTCCGGCCGGCAGATGATGCCGCCGTGAAAGAGCTGAATGGCGGCTTTGCAGTCGGCCACGTGGATCGCGTATGCGACGTCGGCCAGGCCGCTGATGTACTTGTCGTGATCGATGCGCGGCAGCCGGCGAAAGGCCACGCCCGACTCGCTCACCGCGGTATTCGCGACACACACGAGCGCCGGGCCGCCCCGCGCCTCGGCCGCGTAGCTGTCGACATACTCCTGCGTGGCGTACCCGTCCTCGACCCCGAAGCAGCGATACATCGGGGCCGTCACGATACGGTTCTTGAGCTTCAGCTTCTCCCCGATCCGGATCGGGTCAGCCAGAGTTGCCACGATGTGTTCCTCACCATTCGAACCAGCGCGGACCCTCGACCGGATCAATCAAACGGGGGTAGTCGTACATGTTGTAGAAGATGCCACACTTGTTACACGACGCGCGCTTCCGGGGGTCGGTCACCTGATAGAAGTTGTACTTTTCCATGAGCCGATGGTGGGCAAGGCTCACGCGCAGATAGTATTCAGTGGGCACAGGCGGGAGGTCCATTTCCGAGAAGAGCGAGCCCGGCGAGCAGCGCCAGAACTGGTAGAAGGGCAGCACGCCGTGTTGGAGGCACCACTCGAAACCCTCGACCACGGACGCCAGCCCTTCTTCGTAGCGCTTGAAGCCCTCTGGGATCGCCACCTCCGGGCCGACAACGAAATTGGTGCTCAAGTACCCGTTGCCGAAGATCTCGACGCCCTCCAGCAGCAGCTCCTTCCAGCGCTCGTAGCCGACCGTGCGCGCCTTGCCCGGACAGACGATGTTGAACAGCTTGGGGTCCCAAATCTCGATGTTCCAGGTGGCCCAGTCGAAACCGGCTGCCTTGGCCCGCCGTGCATCGGCGGGATCGAGCACCTGGGTGCCGAGGAGGAACGAGGCGCGGCGGCCCGCGGGCGTCGCGCGCAGGGCTTCGAGCGTGCGCAGGTAAATCTCGACCTCTTTCGAGCGGTTCCACAACGCGCCGGCGACGATGATGTGGGCGTGCTCGCACGGCGCGGCATCGGGCCCCCCAAAGGCAATCT
>JBBITY010000313.1:0-4580 GCA_037440565.1 Desulfurellales bacterium | reverse complement strand
GCGCTTCTGGCGCGCGTGTCTGGCCGAGGTCGAGCGCCCCGGATACGGCGTGCCGCACATCGGCCAAGGGCGGCGCGTCCTGGTGGAGTTCGTCAGCACGAACCCGACCGGACCCCTGCACGTAGGCCATGGCCGCGGCGCTGTCATCGGCGACGTCGTGGCGCGGCTGCTCGCTGCGGCGCAATACGACGTGACGCGCGAGTATTACGTCAACGATACGGGGAAGCAGATCGCGACTCTCGGCGCGTCGGCCTTCGCCCGGCTGTTGCAGGCGTACGGGCAGGAGGCGCCCATTCCAGAGGACGGGTATCCGGGCGAGTACTTGCGCGAACTGATGGCGCAGCGCCGCGAGGCGATGGTAACCGAGATCGCGCGTTCGGTCGGGCGCGAACCGCCCGGAACGGAGGCGGTTGCGGCGTTCCTCCGGGAGGTGGCGGGGCAGGCGATCGAGGTGTGCGGCGATCGCGCCGCCGCGTGGCTGTTGGAGGAGATTGCCGAAGACCTCCGCCGCATCGGCATCGAAGTCGACCGCTTCGTCAGCGAGCGGGCGCTGCGCGACGATGGGGCGGTACGGGCGGCGCTGGCGAGCCTCGCGCAGCGGGGCCTCTTATACGAAGCGGAGGGGGCACGCTGGTTCCGCTCATCCGCCTTTGGCGACGAGAAGGACCGGGTCGTGCAGCGGGCCAATGGCGAGTTGACCTACTTTGCGGGCGATGTCGCCTACCATCGAGACAAGTTGGCGCGGGGGTTCGACGAGCTGATCAACGTCTGGGGCGCGGATCACCACGGGTATGTCAAGCGGGTCGAGGCGGCGATCGAGGCGCTCGGCAGCGACCCGAAGCGCTTGCACGTCATCCTGGTGCAACTCGTGCGCCTGACGCGTGCGGGCGAGCCGGTTCGCATGGGAAAGCGCACCGGCGAGTTCGTCACCATGCGCGAGGTCGTCGAGGAGGTCGGTGCCGATGCGACGCGCTTTTTTTTCCTGATGCGCCGGGCTGACAGCCATCTCGACTTCGACCTCGACCTCGCCAAGAAGCAGTCGGCCGAGAACCCGGTTTTCTACGTGCAGTACGCGCACGCCCGGATCTGCAGCCTCGTGCGGGAAGCGGCGAAAGAAGGATTGCATCCGCCGCGCGCGGCCGAGGCCGACCTCGATCGATTGACGGCGGGGGAAGAGCAGGAACTGATAGCACTGCTGGCGCGTTTTCCCGACGTCGTCGAGGAAGCCACGCGCGAGCTGGAGCCGCACCGCATCGTCTTTCACCTGATCGACCTGGCCGGGGCATTCCATCGCTTTTACAATCGGCACCGGGTCCTGGGCGTCGAGCCCGCGCTGGCCCGGGCGCGGCTCTATCTCGCTGTCGCGACGCAGCGCGTGCTGCAAACCGGGCTCGGGCTGCTCGGCGTGCGGGCGCCGGAAAAGATGTGAGGACCCATGGCGAGCGGACGTAACGGGGCGGGACTCACCATCGGCCAACTGATCACGTTGACCTTCGGTTTTCTCCTCGCTTCAGTGGTGATCTTTGTGTTCGGGCTCTGGGTGGGACGCGATCTGGCCGAGCAGCGTCTGGCGCAACAACGGCAGGTCATTCGCCTGCCCGTCACGCCGCCGACGCCGTTACCGGCCGAGTTCGGGGCGGGCGCGGGGGCGGGCGCGCCGTCTCCGCTGGCGACCGTGGTGCCCACCCGCACCGCACCGCCGGCTGTTGCGACAGAGACGCCACTAGCGGCGCGCACGCCGACGCGGCTCGGCCCTCTGATGCCATGGGTTGCGACGCCGACCAGGGCACCGGCTCGCGCGGTGCGCGAGACTCCAGCGGCGGGCGCCTGGACCGTACAGGTCACCGCTACGAACGATCCGGTGCAGGCCGTGGTGCTCGCCCGGCGACTCCGGGCGAAGGGATACGACGCGTACACCATCCAGGGGCCCGTTCGGGGCGTGACATGGTATCGCGTCCGGGTCGGGCGGTTCCAGGACAAGGCGAGTGCCAAGGCGGTCGAAGCTCGATTGCGGCGTGAGGAACAACTGGAAGCCGCGTTCGTGACCGCGGAGGAGTGAGGGGACAGGAGGCATCGGTGAGTTACCATCCGGAGTTCGACGCCTTTCGCGCGCTGGCGCGCCAGGGCAATCTCGTCCCGGTGTACCGCGAGGTCTTCGCCGATCTCGACACGCCCGTCTCGGCGTTTTTCAAGATCGACGACGGCGGCGACGCCTTTCTCTTGGAGAGCGTCGAGGGCGGTGAGAAGTGGGGCCGCTACAGCTTCCTCGGGGTCGGCGCGCGGCAGGTCTTGCAGAGCAAGGGCACGACCCTCCATACCGGTCCGCCCGGTGGGCCGATGGAGACCCGCGAGGTGACCGACCCGCTCGGTGCCGCGCGCGCGCTCCTGCACAGTTATCGCCCGGTGATCCTGCCGGAGCTGCCGCGTTTTGCCGGCGGGCTGGTCGGATACCTCGGCTACGATCTGGTGCGCTTCTTCGAACGCCTCCCGGTGCGGGCGGCGGATGACTTACAGCAACCGGACCTGTACTTGATGCTGGTGGATACGCTCGTCGTGTTCGACAACGTCGCGCAGACGATGAAAGTGGTGTCCCACGCGTTTGTGGAGCCAGAAGGCGATTTGCGCGCCGCGTACGGCGCGGCCTGCGCGAGAATCGAGCGGGTGACCGAGCGGCTGCGCGGGCCGATCCGGCTGCCCGATCCCCC
Organism: Desulfurellales bacterium; assembly: GCA_037440565.1. Classification (GTDB taxonomy): domain Bacteria; phylum Desulfobacterota; class Binatia; order HRBIN30; family CADEER01; genus JBBITY01. The sequence continues at coordinate 1,875 of JBBITY010000313.1, read as the reverse complement.
CGGTTCGGCGAGCGGTCCCCCTGTGATCCGCTCGAATTTCGAGCCCAGTGGCTATCAAGCGATTGTGCGGCGGGCCAAAGAATACATCATGGCCGGCGACGTGATTCAGGTGGTGCTCGCCCAGCGCTTCGAATGCGCGCGCCGCGCGCATCCGTTCAACATCTACCGTTGTCTGCGGACGCTCAACCCGTCGCCGTACATGTTCTTCCTGCGCGCGGGGGGGCGCACCGTGCTCGGGGCGTCGCCGGAGGTGATGGTGCGTTTGGAAGGACGGGAGGTCACGGTGCGGCCGATCGCCGGCACCCGTCCGCGCGGTACTGCAGAAGCCGAGGATGCGGCGCTCGAGCGCGAGCTGCGCGCTGACCCCAAGGAGGTTGCCGAGCACATCATGCTGGTCGATCTCGGACGCAACGACGTCGGCCGGGTCGCCCGCATCGGAACGGTTGCGGTCACCGAATGCATGGTGGTCGAGCGCTACTCCCACGTCATGCACCTGGTCTCCAACGTCCGCGCCGAGTTGGCCGCTGGCCTCGACGGTTTCGACGCGTTTCGCGCCACCTTTCCGGCCGGCACCCTGACCGGGGCGCCGAAAATCCGCGCCATGGAGATCATCGAGGAGTTGGAACCGGTCCGCCGCGGGGTCTATGGCGGTGCGGTCGGGTACTTCGACTTCTCCGGCAACATGGACACCTGCATCACCATCCGCACGATGGTGATCGAGGGCGATACGATCTACGTGCAGGCCGGAGCAGGGATCGTCGCGGATTCCGATCCCGAGCGCGAGCACGCGGAATGCGTCAACAAGGCGCGGGCGCTCTTTCAAGCCGTGAAGCTGGCTGAAATGATGTAGGCATGGTGATCGTGATCGACAACTACGATTCCTTCACCTACAACCTCGTCCAGTATCTCGGCGAGCTCGGAGAGGAGGTGCGGGTGTTTCGCAATGACGCGGTGACGGTGGCGGAGGTGGCGGCCATGCAGCCACAGCGCATCGTCATCTCCCCGGGGCCGTGCACGCCCAATGAAGCCGGCATTTCCGTTCCGCTGATCCGCGAGCTGGCCGGACGGATTCCCATCCTCGGGGTGTGTCTCGGACACCAGAGCATCGGCGCCGCCTTCGGCGGGCGCATCGTGCGCGCCGCGCGCATCATGCACGGCAAGACCTCCCCGATCCTGCACGACGGACGCACCATTTTTAGCCGACTGCCCAATCCCTTCGAGGCCACGCGCTACCACTCGCTGGTCATCGAGCGCGCAACGCTGCCCGCCTGTCTGGAGCTGAGCGCCTGGACAGCCGAGGGTGAGATCATGGGCGTGCGCCATCGCGCCTGGATGGTCGAGGGCATCCAGTTTCACCCCGAATCGATTTTGACGCGCGAAGGGAAGCCCCTGCTGCGCAATTTTTTGGAGCTGACCCGGTAGTTGTATGGACCTCCGTGCCGCGCTTGCGAAGCTCGTGGTTCGCCAGGACCTCACCGAGTCGGAGATGGAGTCGGTGATGATGGAGGTGATGGCGGGCGGCGCCACGCCCGCACAGTTGGGGGCGTTCCTGGTCGCCCTGCGCATGAAAGGCGAGCGGGTGGAGGAAATCACCGGGGCGGCACGCGCCATGCGGCGCTACGCAACCCGAGTGCCGACGCAGCTCGACGTCGTCGATACCTGTGGCACCGGCGGTGACATGCGGGGAACCTTCAACATTTCGACCGCCGCCGCGTTGATCGCCGCGGGCGCCGGGGTGGTGATCGCCAAGCACGGCAACCGGGCGATGTCCGGCCAGGTCGGCGGGGCCGACGTGTTGGAGGCGCTCGGCGTGCGCATCGAGCTGACCGCCGAACAGGTCGCCGCGTGTCTGGAGGAGGTCGGCATCGGATTTTT
>JBBITY010000312.1:3371-4581 GCA_037440565.1 Desulfurellales bacterium | reverse complement strand
CGTGCGGCGGGGGTCCCGCCGCTCCGTGTGGTGCCGGGCCGGCCGGTGAAATGACCACCGACCGCTTGGCCTGCGTGCAGGCGCGGATTTCCGGCGCCGCCATGCCGGTCGCCTGCCTCACCTGCGCCGGTGTCATGCCGCGTGCGATCATCGCCCTGACTTCCTCGCACGTCGCCGCGGCTGCAGCGGAGGGAAAGAACAGTGCGATCAGGGCCACCAAACTCAGGATGGGCTGAATCCACTGAGACTTCCACGTTCGCTCCCGCGCTTGCATCGTCATGGATCCGGCTCCTTTTGCCGCCGCTGGCTGCGCCGCACTGCCCAACGGCAGTATAGGGGGGCGGTGCGGCAGCGGCAACTTGTGACGCGCGAGAGGTGAGATGAGGGCTTCGATCGTGTATATGGTCGGCGGAGAAGATGAGGATGGCGGACTGCTTCGAAAATTCCTCGGAACCCTCGCCCTTCCCCGCTCCCGCCAGTCGTGCGGGAGAGGGGCTCTTAGCGGACACGGCTTGGATTTTCCTTCCCATTCGGGTGGCCCAGTGGGTCGTGACCACTCTTTGGAAAATCTCGCGGACCCCTCGTCCTCACCCGCGGGTCGTGCGGGAGAGGGCCCTTTGGGCGCACGCGCTGCTTTTTCATGTGCCTTGGGCGGCCCGCTGAGCCACGGCGATTCCGTGGGGAGTTTGCCTTATCCCATCCGGGCTGGAGCCCCCGATGCGTAAACCGGCGCCGCTGCGCCCGGGCGACGTGATCGGCGTGGTCGCCCCGGCCGGGGCCACTGAGGTGGGGGCCGTCAATGCGGGTGTGCACGTGCTGGAGCAGGCCGGCTATCGCGTGCGCATGGGCGAGTCGGTGTTTCGGCGCGCGGGATTCCTGGCCGGCGAGGACGCCGATCGCGCCGCCGATCTCGCGGCGATGTTCGCCGATCCGGAGGTGCGCGCCATCCTGGCGGCGCGCGGCGGCTACGGGTCGGGCCGGCTGTTGCCCGTCTTCGACGTGCGGCTCGCCCGCGAGCATCCGAAGATCTTCGTCGGGTACAGCGACCTCACCTTCCTGCTGACCCATCTGGTCCAGCAGGCCGAGCTGGTGACGTTTCACGGGCCGATGGTGGTGGGCCTCGCGAAGCATCCCGAGGCGACGGCCGCGTTGCTGGCGTTGCTCGGCGGCGATCACTCCGGTTGGAATCTCTCGGCGCGCGAGATCATTC
>JBBITY010000312.1:0-3333 GCA_037440565.1 Desulfurellales bacterium | reverse complement strand
GTCGGTCGTCGTCGCGACGCTCGGCACTCCCTACGAAATCGAGACGCGTGGGCGGCTGCTCTTTCTCGAAGACGTGAACGAGAAGCCCTACCAGGTCGATCGCATGCTCACGCAGCTACGGCAGGCGGGCAAGCTCGACGACGTGGCCGGCGTCATCTTCGGCGAGATGCCGGGCTGCGTGGCCGAACCGCGCGAGGTGGTGACGGTGCGCGATGTCATCAGTCAGGCGTTCCGTACAGATCCTTATCCGGTGGCGCTCGGTCTGCCCACCGGACACGGCAAGGTGGCGGCGACACTGCCCCTCGGCGTGCGGGCGCGGCTGGCTGGAGAGCGCCTCACCTTGTTGGAATCCCCGCTCGCCGAGTGACCGTGAGCTTCGCAGCCGTTGAAGAGCAGATGGACGCGGCGGTGCAGCGCGGCGTCTTCCCCGGCGCCGTGCTGCTCGTGCGCGAGGGCGCGCGGGTGTTCTACCTGCGCGCCTTCGGCCAGCGCGCCATCGAGCCGCAGCCGGCGCCCATGCAAGAGGGGACGATCTTCGACCTCTCCTCGCTCACCAAGGCGCTGGCCACGAGCACGGCGATGATGCTGCTGGTGCGGGACGGCAAGATCCGGCTCGACGACCGCGTGACGCGCTTCTTTCACAACTTCGGTGTGTACGGGAAGACGCACGTCACCTTCCGCCATCTCCTCGCCCATACCTCGGGCCTGCCGGCGTGGCGCCCGTACTATAAGACTATCCTGCAGATCGAACGCAAGGGCGGAAAGATCAACTTCCTCGGCAGCGAGGCGGCGAAGCACTACGTCTATCAGGAGATCAGTCGCGAGCGGCCGGAGGCGCCGGCTGGCCAGCGGGTGATTTACAGCGATTTGGGGTTCATGCTGCTCGGCGCCGCGATCGAGGAGGTCAGCGGCGTGAGCCTCGATCGCTTCTGTCAGGAGCGGATCTTTCGCCGGCTCGGTTTGCGGTCGACGTCGTTCGTCGATCTCTCCCTCGTGCGCGCGCGGCGGCTCGAACCCATCACCGACATGATCGCCCCGACCGAGCGCTGCCCGTGGCGCAAGCGCGTGCTGTGCGGCGAGGTGCACGACGACAACGCCTACGCGATGGGCGGCGTCGCCGGTCACGCCGGGCTGTTCGCGTCGGCGCGGGACGTGGACACGCTGCTCTGCCGGCTGGAGGCTTGCTATGCGGGCGCCGATTCATTCGTCCCGCAGGAGATCGTGCGCGAGTTTTGGACGCGCGACACGACCGTTCCCGGCTCCACGTGGGCGCTCGGCTGGGATACGCCGTCACCGGTGAACTCCGCCGCCGGGTCGCTGTTCTCGCCGAATACGGTCGGCCACTTGGGGTTCACCGGCACGTCGGTGTGGATCGATCTGGAACGGGGGCGGCACGTCCTGCTCTTCTCGAACCGCGTCCATCCGACGCGCGACAACGACGCCATCCGCGACTTCCGGCCGATGATCCACGACCTGATCAATCAGAGCCTGGCGACGTGACCCAAGAGATGAACCACAACGGATTGAACGGATTACACCGATCGGTTAGGAGCCGGAGTCGGACTGCCATCCGTTCGATCGGTCTAATCCGTTTGATCCGTTGTAAGCTTTCCCTTCTGAATCTTCGCCTCCGGCCAAGGAACGAACTGAGTCGCACCCCTTGAAATGTTCGACGATCGTCCGCCCGTTGTGCTGACCGGCGTGCGCCGCGTCCATCTGATTGCCATCGGCGGCGTGGGCATGGCCGCGCTCGCCGGCATGCTCAAGCGGCGCGGCTACGAGGTGACGGGTTCTGATGAGCAGCTCTATCCGCCCATGAGCCTGGTGCTGGAGCGCCTCGGCATCGCCGTCATGCCCGGCTTCCGCGCAGAGAATCTCGATCCGCGGCCCGACCTCGTCGTCGTCGGGAACAAGGTCTCGCGCGCCAATGCAGAGGTGCAAGCGCTGCTCGCGTCGGGGCTGCCCTATCTCTCGCTGCCGGAGGCGCTGGCCGAGCTGTTCATCGCCGGGCATCGTTCGCTGGTCGTCGCCGGTACACACGGCAAAACCACGTCGACCGCGATGCTCGCATGGGTGCTGGAGTGCGCCGGTCGCGATCCGAGCCTGATGGTCGGCGGCAAGAGCCTCGACTTCGGCGGTAATTTCAAGCTCGGCGCAGGCACGGATTTCGTCGTCGAGGGCGACGAGTACGACAGCGCCTTCTTCGACAAAGGGCCGAAGTTCCTCCATTATCGCCCCGACGCGGCGCTCCTGACCGCCGTGGAGTTCGACCACGCCGACATCTATCGCGACCTGGCCGCGGTGAAAAATGCCTTCCGGAGGCTGATCGCACTCGTGCCCGCGGGCGCACCGCTGGTTGTGGCGAAGGATTTCCCGCACGCGGTGGAGGTGGCGGCCGGCGCGCGCGCTCGGATCGAGACCTTCGGCAGCACCAGCGATGCGGATTGGTGGATCGCGGACCTGCACGACACGGGAACGGCGACGTGCTTTACAGTCCGGCGGGGAGGGAACCGCGAGGGCACGCTGCATCTGCGCGCGCCGGGGCGCATCAACGCGCTGAACGCCCTGGGAGTCTACGTTCTGGCGCGGCGACTGGACTTGAAGCACGAGGAAATCGCCTCCGGATTGGCGACCTTCTCCGGCGTCGCCCGCCGGCAGGAATTGGTGGGTGACTTCGGCGGTGTGGTGGTGATCGACGATTTCGCCCATCATCCCACCGCCGTGGCCGGTGCGATTGCGGCACTGCGCATGCGCTACCCGCAACGGCGGCTGTGGGCGGTGTTCGAGCCGCGTTCCAACACCAGCCGGCGAAAGATCTTCCAGCAAGAGTACGTGGCAGCATTCCGGGATGCGGACGTGGCGATCATCGGCACGGTCTTTCAAAAGGAGAGCGACGCCGTCGCCGCATCGGATCTATTCTCCCCGCAGCAGTTGGTGGACGACCTGTGCCGCGCCGGTGTGGAGGCGGCCACGCTGCCGAGCAGCGACGCGATCGCCGGGCGAATCGCGGAGCGCGCGCGGGCGGGCGATGTGGTGCTGATGATGTCGAACGGCGACTTCGGCGGCCTCCGCCAGCGCCTGTCGGAGAAGCTGCGCGCGCGGTGAGAGTTTACAACGGATTGAACGGACGACAGTCCGAGTCCGGGTCTCAGAGAATCGCGTGATCCGTTCAATCCGTTGCGAGTGCCACGTTGCTCATCGCCAGGAGCGGGTGTTACAAATCCCCGTATCTTCATGACCGTCGCCGTCGCACATTCGATCCTGGATCGAGTCCGGTCGGGCATCTTCGAGACCGCTTCGCCCGCCGAGATTCTGGAGTGGGGCATCGACACG
>JBBITY010000311.1:3287-4585 GCA_037440565.1 Desulfurellales bacterium | reverse complement strand
CAGTAGTGGTGCCGCCTGACACATCGCTCGAGCGCAGCGGTGAACGGCAAAAGGCCTCATCGAGCGGGAGAACTTGCATGGCCGAACAGCAATCGTCATTCGATGCAGCGAGGTACAAGAGCGCGCAGCGAGAGCAATGGAACAAGGACGGCGCGGCATGGCGACGCTGGAATCCCACGCTGGATCGCTGGTATGGCGAAGTCACCCGCCAGATGCTCGACCTGGCCCGGATTCAGCCCGGTCAGCGCGTCCTGGACATCGCCGCCGGCGCAGGTGAGCCGGCCGTCAGTGCCGCCGAACGAGTCGGCCCCGGCGGTTACGTGCTGGCGACCGACATCTCCGAAGGCATCGTTGAGCTTGCGCGCCAAGTCGCCGGTGAGCGTGGCCTCAGGCAGATTCAGACCCGCGTCATGGACGGCGAGAAATTGGATCTCCCTGACGCTTCCTTTGATGCGGTGCTGTGTCGGTTGGGTCTGATGTATATGCCGCACCCCGTGACAGCGCTACGCGAGTGGCGCCGCGCTCTGAGAGCGGGCGGTCGGGTCGCCGTCGTCGTCTTTTCCACGGCCGATCGCAACGGCTGGGGTGCCATACCCATTTCCATCATCCGCCGGCGCGCGCAACTCCCGCCGCCCGTTCCGGGGCAACCCGGACCGTTCAGCCTCGGCGGCCCCGGGGCGCTCGAAGGCGTCTTCCGTCAAGCCGGATTTGCCAACCCCGAGGTTCGCGCTGTGCCGGCGCCCTTGAGAATGGCCAGTTCTGCCGAGTACGTGCGACTCGCCCGGGAAGCCTTCGGCGCATTCAATGCCATGATGGCTCACCTGCCCCCTCAAGAACGTGAGTCGGTGTGGAACGAAGTTGAAGGCGCGATGCGCAGTTTCGCATCGCCGGCCGGGTTCGAGGTGCCGGGTGAGTGTCTCGTCGCGGCGGCCACGAAATGATCGTGCGTATCGTGCAGCGCCTCGCGGCGGCGATCGCGGCGCTGTTCGGCGTCGCAACGCTCTTTGCCGGCACTCGGGTGCTTCTGGGTTTTGACCCGGGCTACACCGTGTTTCGGCCGTTGCTCGTCTACAACGTCGCAATGGGGGCGGTCTACCTGGCGGTCGGTGTCGCGATCTGGCGCAACCGCACCTGGGGCGCGTACGGTGCGGGAGCGATTTTCCTGCTGAATCTGATCGTGCTGGCGGGCATCATCATTCTCTTCCGCAGCGGCGGTGCGGTTGCGGTCGAGAGCCTGCGCGCGATGACCGACGCCACGCCGCGCGAGCTGCTGGTACTCGGCTTGCTCGGTATCGCGG
>JBBITY010000311.1:0-3277 GCA_037440565.1 Desulfurellales bacterium | reverse complement strand
CTGGTGCTGTTCGTCGTTGTGGCTCGTCTTGCCCGACATCGCGTGACAGCCTGACAATCGGCTGCAGCGGACGGTGCGCGGCGCGACCCGCGGCTGAATCGAAGCGTCAGGTGCCTGAGGAGACATCCCTATGCCCGAGCGTCTTGCCTCATGCAGTTGTGGTCAGCTCACGGCGCGGGTCATGGGCGAGCCGGTGCGCGTCTCCATTTGCCACTGCCTCGCCTGCCAACGCCGGACTGGCAGCCCCTTCGGGCAGCAGGCCCGGTTCCGCCGCGAGCACGTCGCGCTCTCCGGCGTCTCGTCCGAGTACGTCCGCGTGGGGGACGAAGGCTCGCGTATCACGTTTCACTTCTGCCCACGCTGCGGAGCCACGGTGTACTACGAGCCGGAGGGATTGGAGGAGTACCTGGCCATCCCCGTCGGGGCGTTCGCCGATCCGGGCTTTCCGGCGCCGCGCGTCTCCGTCTACGAGTCCCGGATGCACGGCTGGGTCGTTCCGCCTTCCGATGCCGAGCACGATCCATAAGCGCGCAGGCATCCGGCCCCGCCGTCAGCCGCCTGGCATGAGGTCATGCCGGCCGTACTCGTCGAAGTCCGGCGCGCTGCCACTGAGGTCCAGGCTGAGTCGCAGGAGCCAGCCATGAAGCGTACGTGGACGATCATCGCAGTCGCTGACGTTGCTCGCAGCTTGAGGTGGTACCAGTCTCTGTTCGGCCAGGCAGAGACGAGCCCCGCTCATGATGATTTCGGGCAGATTCTGGATTCCGATGGAACCGTCTTGCTCTGCCTGCATCAGTGGGGAGCTCACGAACATCCGTCGCTGAGCAGTCCCGACGAGGCCAGGCCTGGCAACGGCCTGCTGTTGTTCTTTCGCGTGGACGACTTCGATGAGACGCTGCTGCGGGCACGCGCGCTCGTCGCGGGCCTGGAAGAGGAACCACACGTGAATCCGAGTACCGGCACCCTGGAGTTTGCGCTACGTGATCCTGACGGGTATTACGTCATGGTCAGTGCTCTCGCTTCGGCCTGACGGCCGGCAGGACCGCAGTGTCGACCTTTCTCCGATTCGCTGGCGCAGTCCGACACCAGCCGCAGATAGACATGTGGCTCGATGCTCGCCGTCCTGACCTCGCCGGCATCGCGCGGGAGTGGTTCGAGGAGATGCGCGCCTGTGGCCCGGACGTTACCGAGCTTCTGCATGATGGCCACCCGACGGCTTGTGTCACTGATGCGGCCTTCGGGTACGTGAACGTCTTCACCTCGCACGTCAACATCGGCTTCTTTCATGGTGCTTCGCTGGAAGACCCGGCCATGCTCCTGCAAGGCACAGGGAAATTCATGCGTCACGTGAAGGCGAGACCAGGGGCGCTCCCCGATCGAGCGTCCTTGAAGGCGCTGACACAGGCTGCCTATGCGGACATCAGGGCGAAGCTTGCTGCGGAGCGCTCGGCCCGTTAGGCAGGGGCTGAAGCGCGGCCCAACGTCTCGCTCGAGAGCCGGCTGTCCACGGCAAACCGCTTGGGCCCCGGCAGGCCGAAGGTGTATCTTGTCCTTGCGAGCCGTGCGGCGGTCAACCGGGGCGTAAGGTTGCGACTTATGGAGCCGTTGCTCACGTCATCTCGGCAGGCGATGCAACTCCTGCGTACCGGCGTCGCTCTCTCTCTGGCCGCCGCTCTGGTCGGCCTGCTCATTTCTCACTTCACGGTTCCGCGCCTCGCCCTTTCCGCTCACCTCATTGCGCTGTTGCAGGGCATCTTTCTGGTCGTCCTTGGGCTTCTTTGGCCCAAGCTGTCGCTCACGCCGGTGCAAGCTGGAATTGCGTTCTGGCTTCTCACGTACCAAGCGATCGTCGCGCCGCTTTCAAACCTGTTGGCCGCGGCGTGGGGCGCGGGTAATTCGATCCTTCCTATGGCAGCCGGCGCGGCTCACGGCGGCGTCGTGGAGGAAGCTGTAATCAATGTCGGGCTGCGTTCATCTGGTGCGGCACTCATTTGCGGCTTGCTGCTCGTTTCGTGGGGCCTGCGTCGCGCACCTGCGGCCTGACCGGTGAGCGCGGGCTTTCTGTCCAGACGCACGCCTCGTGGCTGGGCGCCGAAACGCGGTCCGTGATTGACGGGAACGTAACCAGCTTTCAACAAGGGCACATATGCGAGCATTGAAGCTGAGCAAGGCGTTTACCCTGATCGAGCCCGGGCCCGTCGTCCTGGTGACCACCAGCGACGGACGAAAGAGCAACATCATGACCATCTCCTGGACCATGGTGATGGACTTCACACCGCGATTCGCGATCACCACGGGGGAATGGAACTACTCCTTCCGGGCACTCGAGAGGATCAGGGAGTGCGTCATCGCGATCCCGGCAGTGGACATGCTGGACAAGGTGATCGGCATCGGCACCTGTTCAGGCGCGGATACGGATAAATTCGCCAGGTTCAAACTGACGCCGGTGCCGGCGAAGAACGTCAAGGCGCCACTGATCAAGGAGTGCCTGGCAAACATCGAGTGCAAGGTCGTCGAGATCATCAGCAGGCACAGTATCGTCGTGCTGGAAGGCGTTGCGGCGCATGTGGATTCCTCGCGCAAGGAGAAGCGCACGGTACATGCCGTCGGCGACGGAACGTTCATCGTCGATGGCAGGAAGCTGGACCGTCGCAGGAAAATGGCGGCCAAGATCCCTCCTGGGGTCTGAGCGTGAGGACTCCGGAGCGTCGGGCATCACAATGACCCAATCTGTCGTTCATGGCTCCTGTCTGTGCGGCGAGGTGCGTTTTTCGGCCACCCTGCCATCGAAGTGGGTGGCCCATTGCCACTGCGCATACTGCAGGCGGGCCCACGGAGCCCCCTTCGTCACCTGGGCTGGTTTTCGAGCTGAGAGTGTCCACATTGACCCGGCTGGTCTTCAGCCGACCTGGTACGAGTCAAGCCCGGGCGCCCGGCGAGCCTTCTGTCCGCGATGCGGGAGCCCGATGTTGTTCGTTTCGCAGCGCTGGCCCGGAGAGATGCATGTCGCCCGCGCCCTGATTACCGAAGAGCTCGATCGCGAGCCCTCCGCTCACGTCTACTACGAGACACATGTGCCTTGGCTCGAGATCAACGACGCACTGCCAAAGAAGGTCTCCGCGAGCCCGGCGCCCGATAATTCGAAGGAGGCCGACCCGGCCACATGCAAGAAATCGAGTCTAGAATAGCCGACAAGGCCTGACAGCGCGGCTCATCTCGAGGCCGTCGGGCGTCAGCCTCACCGGTTAGGGAGGATCGCATCATGAGACGGTGGTTA
>JBBITY010000310.1:0-4615 GCA_037440565.1 Desulfurellales bacterium | reverse complement strand
CCCGCGCGCGCCGCTTGCTCAGCGGCACCGTTGGCCTCGTACGGTCCACTCTTGCGAAGACCTTCGGTGGCGTCCGCGTCACGGTGCGTGCGCCGGCCTTCGCGAGGTTGCGACCCTCCATTTCAAAATCGATCCACCCAGCGGTGACGATTTCGGTGACCGCTTCCGTCATGCTCGCGCAGGCGGGCATCCAGACCCACCCGTCGGTGCGCGCCGATGCGGCGCAATGGATTCCCGCCTTCGCGGGAATGACGACGGGTGCGACGGTGGCGATATCCACCCACAGATTCTGTCGGGGAGGCCTTTTCTCAAACTGGGCTGACTAATCCAGCGCCGTGGCGGCACCGCCCGGCGGGACGGCGGCGAGGGTCCGCCGGTGCGCGTCGTAGCGGTCCAACACGCGCTTGACGTACGCCAGGGTCTCACGGCCCTGGGCGAAGCCGTTCGGCAGATGTTGATAGATCTGCGGTTCCTGCAATAGCGGCAGCATGGCAGCCACCGACGCGTCCCAGGCCAACGGGTCGTAACCGAAGCGCCGGGCCAGGGCCTGGGCGTCCTGAACGTGGGCCGGGCCCATGTTGTAGGCGGCAAGCACCAACCCGAGGCGGTCCCGCCCGCGCGCGCCGGCAAACATGTCGTCGAGTCGCTTGAGGTAGCGCACCCCCGTCCGAATGTTCGCGTCCGGATCGCGGAACCGCGTCTCGCCCACCTCGCGCGCCGCGATGGGGCGGACCTGCATCAGCCCGAAAGCCCCGGCCTCGCTCTCGCTCTCGGCCTGGAAACGCGATTCCTCATAGATGACGGCTGAGACCAGCCGCCAATCGAGCCCGGCGGCTTCCGCGTGCTTTCCGATCAGATCGTCGTACGGCGAGACGAAGGAGGGATCCTCTTCCAACTGGGATTCCTCGGAAGGTGGCACGGCCGGGAACGCATCGGCCGCGCGGTCGATTTCGATCTGCCAGCCATCCACGCGCACGGACCACATCCGCCGCGGTTCGGCTTCCGGCGCGACGGCGTCGGCGGGGCGGACCAGTGGAGCCTCGGTCCTGCGTGGCGGCTCACCCCGCAGCGCCAGCAGCGCCGCGACCACGAGGGCAGCCACGGCCACACGCAGGGGGCCTCGCCAGAATTCCCTCCGACGGTCCACGCGCCTACTCTGCCCCATCGACCACTGCTCAAGCAAGGAACAAAGATCGCATTGACACGCCACGCAATTTTACTTTACCGTAAGCCTGAGCCCTTCAGCGATGGCCGCGCACGTTCAGGTCGACACCTCCCTGCACACCCGGGAAAAGATTCTGGCCAGTGCGGCGCGACTGTTCGCCAGCCGGGGGTATGAGAACACCGCGCTGTCGCAGGTGGCCCGGGACGCGCGGGTCAGCAAAGCGCTGGTCCTGTGGCACTTCGAGAGCAAGGAAAAGCTGTTCCGCGCGGCGCTGGGCCGGACCGTGGAACCCTACGTCATCAATGTTGATGACATCGCAGGGTTGGATGAGCGCACGCAGATCGAGCGTTTGATCGACCTCTTTTACGAGTTCGTCCAGGAGCACGTGTACTCGGTCCGGTTTCTGTTCAGCCTCATTCTGCGCGGCGAAAACCAGCCGAACGACGTGCTGGCCCGGATCAGCGATCTGTACCGCATGTTTCGAAGCTTGCTTGCGGACATCATTGAAAAGGGATGCCGGAGCGGGCGGTTCCGGAGCGACGTCCGGCCGGCACTCGACGCGTCGCTGATTCTGGGCATGCTCGACGGCATTCTGATCGAGCACTTTATGAATGGCGAGTCCCCCCACGACTCATCGACCCTCCTCGCCTACCTCAAGCGGACCGCACTGGATCGCTTGATCGCCTAGAGGGGTCTCTTTATAAAACGGTCTCGTCGTGGTCGCGGCTTGATCACCACCCCCGCGGCGGGGCGCCCGAAGGCGCCCCGCGCCGGCTCCATCCGGCCACCACCACCCCACCAACGTTGGGAGACCCCGCACACCTGCCGCAGCCCCTCCAGCGGCCTCCCAAACTCGACATTAGCTATGCATCCACTCAACGCCGCTCACGAACAACCGCTCGTCGCTCCGCAGTTCAGGCACTTGTAGCAGCTCCCATTGCGGATCATGATCGCCCCGCAATCGGCACAGCTCGGCGCGTCTGACTGCGGGCTGAAACCCAGCGCGCTCACCGCCGCGACGCCGCCCTCGGGAGCTCCTGGCAGCGTCTTCGGCGCCCCGCTCGACCGCTCCGGCAGTCCCAGATCAACGGCCGCGCGCTGGTCAGGGCTGAGGAACTTGGCCCCCAGGAAGCGGAAGATGTAGTCGATCAACGACTTGGCGATCGGGATCTCCGGGTTCTTGGTGAACCCGGACGGTTCGAAACGCACGTGGCTGAACTTGCTCACCAGGACGTCGAGCGGCACGCCGTACTGGAGTGCCATCGACGTGAGAATGCCGATGGTATCCATGAGGCCGGCGATGGTACTCCCCTCCTTGGCGATCTTGATGAATAGCTCGCCGGGGCTGCCGTCGTCGTACAGGCCGACGTGAATGTACCCCTCGTGGCCACCGATATCGAACTTGTGCCGCAGGGACCGGCAGTCCTGCGGCAACCGCCGCCGAACCGGTGCCTGCTCGACGACCGCCGGCCCCGATGCCGCGGCCGCTTTCGCTGTGTTGAGCGGCTGTGTGCGCTTGCAGCCGTCGCGGTAGATGGCCACCGCCTTGAGCCCGAGGCGCCAGGCGACGGTGTACGCTTCCATGATCTCCTCGACCGTGGCCTCCGTCGGCATGTTGATGGTCTTGGAAATCGCGCCCGAGATGAAAGGCTGCACCGCGCCCATCATGCGCAGATGGCCGAGGTAGTGGATGGATCGGCGTCCCCCGGCGGGCTTGAAGGCGCAGTCGAAGACGGGCAGATGCTCGTCGAGGAGGTGCGGCGCACCCTCGATCGTGTCGCGCTCGTCAATGTGCTCCACGATCTCCTGCACCTGGCGCGACTCGTAGCCGAGCCGTTTCAGCGCGCGCGGCACCGTGGTGTTCACGATCTTCAACATGCCGCCGCCGACCAGCTTCTTGTACTTGACCAGGGCGATGTCCGGCTCGATGCCGGTCGTGTCGCAGTCCATCATGAAGGCGATGGTCCCGGTCGGCGCCAGCACCGTCGCCTGGGAGTTGCGGAAGCCGTACGCGCGCCCCAGCGCGTACGCTTCGTCCCACACGGCGCGCGCAGCGGAGAGCAGATCGAGCGGCACGCAGGAGGAGTCGATCTTGTGCGCGTAACTGCGGTGCTTGGCGATCACCTCCAGCATCGCGTCGCGATTGACCTCGTATCCGGCGAATGGCCCGAGGTGACGCGCCAGCCGCGCCGACTGGAGATACGCTTCGCCGCACATGAGCGCCGTGACGGCGGCCGCGTACTGGCGCCCGGCTTCAGAGTCGTACGCCAGACCGAGCGACATGAGCAGCGCACCCAGGTTGGCGTAGCCGAGGCCGAGCTCGCGATACGCCCTGGCGGTGCGCGTGATGGCCTCGGTCGGGTAGCTGGAGTGGTCGACGATGATGTCCTGCGCCGTGATCATCACGTCCACGGCATGCCGGAACGCTTCGCTGTCGAAGTCGCCCGCATCGTTCACAAACTTGAGCAGGTTCAGTGACGCCAAATTACACGCCGAGTCATCGAGGTGCATGTATTCCGAGCACGGATTGGAGGCGTTGATGCGGCCGCTGTTCGGGCACGTGTGCCACTCGTTGATGGTGGTGTCGAACTGCATGCCTGGGTCGCCGCAGACGTGCGTCGCCTCGGCGATCATGCGCAGGACCGCGCGCGCCTTGAAGGTCTCGGCGACCTCGCCGCTGAGCACGTAGCGCGTCTGCCACTCCCCGTCCTCGACCACGGCGCGCATGAACGCATCGGTGACTCGCACCGAGTTGTTGGCGTTCTGGAAGAAGACCGAGCCATACGCCGGGCCGTCGAGCGAGCCATCGTACCCCGCGTCGATCAAGGCCCAGGCTTTCCGTTCCTCGTTTTCCTTGCAGCGGATGAATTCGATGATGTCCGGATGATCCGCGTTGAGGACGACCATCTTGGCAGCCCGCCGAGTCTTGCCGCCCGACTTGATGACCCCCGCCGAGGCATCCGCCGCTTTCATGAACGAAACCGGCCCCGATGCCGTGCCCCCGCCTGCCAGCTTCTCGCGCGAGGAGCGGATCCGCGACAGGTTCACGCCCGAACCCGATCCGCCTTTGAAGATGATGCCCTCGTTCCGATACCAGCCGAGGATCGAGTCCATCGTATCCTCGACCGAAAGGATGAAGCATGCCGAGCACTGCGGGTGCGGCTCGATGCCGACGTTGAACCACACCGGGCTGTTGAACGACGCCTTCTGGTGCAGCAGGAGGTGGGTCAGCTCCGCCTCGAAGGTCTCTGCATCGGCCGGCGTGGCGAAATAACCCTGCGTTTCGCCCCAGCCGCGCATCGTCCGCACAACGCGGCCGATCATCTGCTTGGCACTGCGCTCCCGGTCCGGGCTGCCCAACCCGCCGCGGAAATACTTGGAGACCACCACGTTGGTGGCCAACTGCGACCAGCCCGCAGGCACCTCGACGTCGTGCTGCTCGAACACGAC
>JBBITY010000309.1:0-4664 GCA_037440565.1 Desulfurellales bacterium | reverse complement strand
GCCATGCGCCACGCGGCCGGTGCGCGGCGCGAGATCGGCGTGCGCACAATCTTCAACTTGCTCGGCCCGCTCTCGAATCCCGCCGGCGCCAAGGCCCAATTGCTCGGGGTGTTCAGCCATGAATGGGTGGAACCGCTCGCCCACGCGCTCGCGCGTCTCGGCACCCGCCGCGCGATGGTGGTGCACGGCGAGGACGGCTTGGACGAAATTTCCCTCACCGGGCCCACGCTCGTCGCCGAGCTGCGCGACGGGGCGGTCCGCAGCTATCGCCTCGCACCGGAAGCCGTCGGCGTGTCGCCCTGCACGCCCGAAGCGCTGTGTGGCGGCGACGTTCGCCAGAACGCTGAGATCATTCGCCGCATCCTGGCGGGCACGGCCACGCCGGCGCAGATGGACATTGCGCTGCTCAACGCCGCGGCGGTGATATACGTCGCCGGCGTCGCCACCAGCGTTGCGGCGGGCCTCGAACAGGCCCGGACGGCGGTGGCAAACGGCAGCGCCGCGCAGAAACTGGAAGCGCTGATTGAGTACAGCAACCGATGATCTTGGATGATATCGTCGCCGCGCGGCGCGCGGATCTGGCGCGGGCAAAACGCGAGGTTTCACTCGCGCAATTGGCGGAGCGGGCCATGTACGCGGAGCCGCGCCGCGGCTTCGCGGCGCAGCTCCAGCGCCTCCCGCTGGCGATCATCGCCGAGGTGAAGAAGGCGTCGCCGTCGCGCGGGGTCATCCGCGCCGATTTTGATCCGGTGGCGCTGGCGCGCGCCTACGCCGCCGCGGGTGCGGCGGCCATCTCGGTGCTGACCGAGCCGCGGTTCTTTCAGGGACACATCGAGCATCTGGCGGCCATTCGGCGGGCCGTATCCCTGCCGCTTCTCCGCAAGGACTTTGTCGTCGACTCGTACCAGATCGCCGAAGCCCGCGCGTGGGGCGCCGACGCCGTCCTGCTGATCGTTGCCGTGCTCGACAACCCCTTGCTGCGCGAACTGCTGGCGGCGGCGGGCGAGCTCGGCCTGGACGCGTTGACCGAAGCGCACACGGCCGCGGAGGTCGAACGGGCGCTGGCGACCGGGGCGCGCATCGTCGGCATCAACAATCGCGACTTGCAGACTTTTGTCACCAACTTGGCGACGGCAGAGCAACTGCGGCCGCTGATCCCAGCCGACGTGATCGCCGTCGCCGAAAGCGGCATCGAGAGCCCGGCCGACATCGCGCGGCTGCAGGGCGCGGGCTTTGCCGTCTTCCTGGTCGGGGAAAGCCTGATGCGGGCGCCGGATCCCGGCGAGCAATTGCGCCGCCTGCTCGCGCAGCGGGAGACGCCGCGCCCTTCGTGAGCCTGCAGCATGGTCAAAGTGAAGATTTGCGGCGTCACCAGCGTGCGCGACGCCCGCATGGCCGCCAACGCGGGTGCGGCCGCCATCGGGTTGAATTTCTTCCCGCGCAGCGCGCGTTGCGTCGACATTGAGACCGCAGAGGCCATTGTCGCGGCCGTGCCGGCGTCCGTGTGCCGCGTGGGGGTGTTTGTCGATGCGGCTCGCGACACGGTGCAGCAGCTCGCGGCGCGGTTGCGATTGGACGCGCTGCAGTTCCACGGCGAGGAGGATGCGGCGTACTGTCGTGGTTGGTCGCAGAAGGTGATCAAAGCGGTGCGCGTATGCGATCGAGATGCCCTGAAGCGAGCCGCCGTCTATCCGGTCGATTACATCTTGGCGGACGCCTATGTGGAAGGCCTGCCCGGGGGGACCGGCGAGCGCGTGCCTTTCGAGTGGCTGGCGGGGATCGCGCGCGAGCGTTTGATCCTGGCCGGCGGGCTGACTCCCGAGAACGTGGCCGAGGCGGTTCGCCGGGTGCGTCCGATGGGCGTGGACGTGGCGTCGGGAGTCGAACGTGCGCCCGGCGAAAAAGATCCGGAGCGGGTGAGACGGTTCATTGCCAATGCAGAAAACGCCTGATCGGTGGGGACACTTTGGCATTTACGGCGGCCGCTACGTGGCGGAGACGCTGATGCCGGCGTTGATCGAACTCGAGCAGGCGTACGTGCGCCTGCGGCGCGACCGCACCTTTCGGCGGGAGGTCATGACCTATTTGCACGAGTACGCCGGGCGGGAAACACCGCTCTACTTCGCGCGTCGGCTGACGGAGCGGCTGGGCGGGGCGAAGATTTACCTCAAGCGCGAGGACCTCTGCCACACGGGTGCGCACAAGATCAACAACACGGTCGGGCAGGGCCTGCTGGCGCGGCGGATGGGCAAACATCGGATCATTGCCGAAACCGGGGCGGGCCAGCACGGCGTCGCCACGGCCACGGTGACGGCGCTGCTCGGCATGCAATGCGAAATTTTCATGGGTGTCGAAGACGTGCAGCGACAGTCGCTGAACGTTTTCCGCATGAAGCTGCTCGGCGCCACGGTGCATGCCGTCTCGAGCGGCAGCGCGACGTTGAAAGACGCCATCAACGAAGCGTTGCGCGACTGGGTGACGAACGTGCGGACGACCTACTATCTCGTCGGCTCGACCATGGGGCCGCATCCCTATCCGATGATCGTCCGTGACTTCCAGTCGGTGATCGGAACGGAAACGCGCCGGCAGATCTTGCGCCGCGAGGGCCGTCTGCCCGACGTGCTGGTTGCCTGTGTCGGCGGCGGCAGCAACGCCATGGGGCTCTTTTACCCGTTTCTCGCCGATGCCGGCGTGGCCCTGGTCGGGGTCGAGGCGGCCGGCGAGGGGATGGCAACCGGGCGGCACGCCGCATCGATTTCCGCCGGCATGGTCGGCGTGTTGCACGGCAAGAAGACCTATGTGTTGCAGGACGAGTTGGGGCAGATTCAGCCGGCACATTCGATCTCGGCGGGCTTGGATTACCCCGGCGTGGGGCCCGAGCACGCCTATCTCCACGACACCGGCCGCGCGACCTACGTGGCGGTGACCGACGCCGCCGCCGTCGCGGCGCTGCAATTGCTCACGGAAACGGAAGGGATCATTCCCGCTCTGGAAACCGCCCATGCCATCGCCCATGTCGTCAAGCTCGCCCCGACCCTGCGGCCCGATCAGATCATCGTCGTCAACCTCTCCGGCCGCGGCGACAAGGACATGAACACGGTGGCGCAGTATCTCGGAGTGGCCCTCTAGGCATGAGCCGGATCCGCGAGTGTTTCCGGGAACTCAAGCGGCGCGGCGAGGCCGCACTGGTGCCGTTCCTCATGGCCGGCGACCCGGATCTCGACGTCACGGAGGCGCTGCTGCGGGCAGCAGTGGAGGGCGGAGCCGACCTGATCGAGCTCGGGATGCCCTTTTCGGATCCGACCGCGGATGGGCCGGTCCTGCAGCGCTCGGCGGCCCGGGCACTGCGCCGCGGGACCTCCGTCTCGCGCATTCTCGAGCTGGTCGCCAAGCTCCGCCGAGAGGTCGCTGTGCCGATCATCTTGTTCGGGTACTACAACCCGATCTTTCATTACGGACCAACGCGACTGGTAGAAGATGCCAAACGCGCCGGGGTGGACGGCCTCCTCGTGGTCGATCTGCCCCCCGAGGAGGCGCGCGAGCTGTGGCAGCCGGCGCGCGCCGCGGGAATGGACGTGATATTCCTGCTCGCGCCGACCAGCGATGCCCGGCGCGTCCGGGCGGTGCTGCGCAAGGCGAGCGGTTTTGTGTACTACGTGTCGATGACTGGGGTGACCGGGGCAAAAGCGATCGAGCCGATGGATGTCCGCCCGCTGGTGGAGCGCGTGCGCGCCGAGTGCGCGTTGCCCATCGGGGTCGGATTCGGGATCAGTTCCAGTCGCGAGGCCGCGGCGGTGGCGGAGTTCGCGGACGCGGTGATCGTCGGGTCGGCGATCATGCGGCTTGTCGAGACCCACTGCGCCGAGCCGGACCTGGTGGAGCGCGTCGGCGCGTTCATCCGGGAGTTGAAGCATGCCACGCGCAAGCCGGCGCCGGCGGCCGCGTGAACGCGATCGGCGATTCATGAAGTTTCCTTGCGGGACCCGATCCCGGACTCTTGGGGGAAGCGGGCTGCTTTCCGATCACGCCGAGTAACCGTCGCGGGGAGCGCATCGAGGGAGGGCGAGCGGGGTCATGACCGCATATGAGCGCGCCGTGGAATGGTTGTACACGCTGGAGGCCGCGAAGGGGATGGATTTCAAGCTCGAACGCGTGGCCCTGGCGTTGCAGCGCCTGGGGAATCCCCACGAGCGCTTTCCCAGCCTGCATGTGGCGGGCACCAACGGCAAGGGCTCCGTGGCGGCGATGCTCCACGCGATCCTCAGCGCGGCGGGATATCGCGTCGGACTGTACACCTCACCTCACCTCGTCCGCTTCACCGAACGCATCCGAGTCGGGGGGGACGAGGTCAGCCCTGACCAGGTGGCCGAGTTGACCGCCGAAATTCAGCGCGCGGTGACGGGATACGGTGTCGAACTGACTTTTTTCGAGTTCGTGACCGTGATGGCGTTTCTCCACTTCGCGCGATCGGGCATCGACGCGGCCGTCGTCGAGGTAGGCCTCGGGGGCCGCCTCGACGCCACCAACGTGGTCGACCCCGTGGTGGCGATCATTACGACGATCGGGCTCGATCATACCGAGTTTCTCGGGGACACAGTGGCGGAGGTGGCGGCGGAGAAAGGCGGCATCATCAAACCGGGGCGGCCCGTGGTGGTGGGCAGCGT
>JBBITY010000308.1:0-4670 GCA_037440565.1 Desulfurellales bacterium | reverse complement strand
AGTGCTCGCGAAGCATCACTTGGTGAACTGCGAAGACGCGCGCCGCGAGGTCGTAAAGCGACTTCTCGGGCGTCATGTCCTCCTTGAAAGGCTGCTCCGCCAGAAAGCGGTCGCGCAGCTCCTGGATGCGCTGTGCGGAGACGAAGCCGCCGTCGGGTGAGACTTGCTTGTCATCGCCGACCACCAGGATTTTCTTGCCGCGCAGGATGGCGGGCAGCGCCCACAGGTCGGATTGGCTCGCTTCATCCACGAGGTCGAAGGCTCCGATATCGGCGGGCATCGACTCGGAGACTTTTGCGTGACTCATAATCCAGCAGGGTACCGCGCCCGCTGCGCTGGTCATGTGGTGCCGCGCATCGCGCCGGTAGCGCGTGGCGTTGGGGCCGGTGCCCTGCCCGATGCGACGAATGGCAGTCGCGTAGCCCTGCAGAGCCTGCAACACACGGGGCGAGGCATTGCGCTTGGTCTCTAGCCAGGCGGCCCGCGCGACCATCTGCTTGTACAGCTTCGATAGCCCCTTCTCCAACTCGCGCCGGCGCGCCGACAGGGTCAGGAATTCCTCGCGGGCCTCAATCTGTTCGAGGTAGCTCTTCACCCGGGCCCAGGTCCACGCGCGGCGCCAGGTCGCCGGGAACGCCCTGTCTTCGCCGTTTTGCGGCACGGCGACGGACCGAACGCGCGCCGCGAGCTTGGGTGCGCCGGCGCGTTCGAGCCGAGCGGCCGCCTCACGCACGAAGCCAAGCTCCGGACCCAACCCCTGAATGCGGCGCAGCTCGGCAATGAGCCTAGCGTAGTCGGCAGCAACACGTTCGGCGGCGAGCCCCTCCTTGCCGAGCGCCTTGTCGATGAACGCGACCAGCTCTTCCGACACCGGTCCCGAGGTGCCGGCGAGCTTGGCCTTTAGCGTCGAGAGCTGGGTTGCCGCGCGCGCCAGGTCCGCCTTAGTCAGGTGCGCCATCAATTGAGCGCGCACTGTGGCCAGTTCTTCCGATGTGCCGTTCAGGTGCTTCACCGGCGCTTGCGCGAACACTTCTTCGGCTTTGCGCACGAGCACGACGTCATAGTGCGTAGCGAGCCGATGTGCCTTGCGCGCGGCCGAGGCGACCATCTCGATGCGGTGCAGCTCGGTCACACCGCCCTCTAGCTTTGGCGCGGCGAGCGCCGGAGCGAACTGATTCCAGCGGGTGACGAACGAAGTCACGCGCAGATGCAGGTCGAGGAAACGCCCGACGTGCCGCCAATCGTCTGCGGTCGCTGGCGGCAAACCAGCAACCTTGACCTGTGCGATGGTGTCCTTGACCTCGCGGTTACCGAACGACACAAGCCCGAACGGTTTACCTGTTTCCGCAGCGCGCCGCACTGCCTCGCGTACCTTGGGTGACGTCAGTGCCTCCGGGGGCACCTCCACCGGGCGCTGCAGGAAAGCGGCGCGCGCCTCGGTCAGCGCCGCTATTTCGTCGAAGAGCGCCTCCAGCGCGGCGCGCTCGGCGTGAAACGACGCCAGCCGGCACTTCAGCCGCAGGTGATGCGCCCACTGTTCGCCCAACTCGTCGAGTTCGGCAAGAACGCTGCGCGCGGACTCGATGGCCGCTAGCAGCTGCCGCGCCGCCTCGAGCACTTCGGGCGTTGCTGCCTTCAACGGAAGCAACGCGCCCTGGCCGACCTGCTGATCGATTTCGTGCATGCGCACTAGGACGTCGTGCAGCTGCGCCACCTCGGCAGGCGGCGGCAGGTCGTCCGCCGCAGGCACGCGCGCCTCGACATAGACCAAGTCCTTGCCGAGCTTGCGCCGAGCCTCCCGCAGGCGTCCGCCTTCTTCCTCGGACAACGGCGGGGCGTGTTCCGGTGCGAGCGTGACCGAGTCGTCGAACCAGCCGTGCTCGGCTTGGCCACTGACCACTAGCTCGGCGAGCTTCTGCGCGCGCATCGGCTGGCCGTCGATTTCGACCTCGGTAAGCTGGGCCAGCGCGATTTCGTCGACGCGACGGTCGATGGCCACCAGCTCCGCATGCGCGCGGTCTATCTGGCTCCTGCAATGCTCGATTTCTTGACGCGTCAGTTCCGGGTTGAGCTGCGAGACCTTGGCCTGAATTGTGTTGATGGCGCTTTCGAACTGGCGCAGGCTTTCGCGGTCGCTGGTGAGCAGCGCGACCGTCAGCGGGCGGACTTCCTCGGGAATCTTCTCCTGCAGGACCTCGAGCGCGGGCTCGCCCTTGGACGTCACCAGCACACGGCGGCCTGTGGCCAGGTAGTGGCAGATGATGTTGGCAATCGTGTGGGTCTTCCCGGTGCCCGGCGGACCTTGAACGGCCACGCCTGCGGCTTGCTCAAGCTGCTGGACGATGGTTTCCTGTTCTTGGTTGTATGGCAGCGGGAAGTAGAGCTCCCGCACTTGACCGCCGCCCCCGCCGCCGCGGCTCGACAGGCCGCGAAACGGGATGTTGGCAAAGGGCACCGGTTCGTCCGACGGAACCGTCACGAGCGCAGCGGGCCCTTCGGGAATATCGCAGCCGTCGATGAGGCGCTGCTTGAGGCGATGCAGGTCATCGAGCAGGTAGTTGTTTGAACGCGGCCGCACGAACAGCGCCCATGCATCCGTGACGACGAGGTGCTCGCCGGGCGGAGGCACGGCGCCGTCGCCCTCAGGCAGCGGGCGATACGCGCCTTGGCTCTCCAGATTGCTCGCGGCGAGCTTCAACACATCGGTGTACGAGCCCGGGTCAAACGGCGTGACGGGACGTTCTTGGTTACGGACAAGCTGCTTCCGCACGGCCAGTTCGACCTCGGCCGCCTTGCGCCCGAGGCACACGGCAAAGGCGTCGCCCTCGTAGCGCGTGTCGGTGGCGCGTGGCCTCAGGTACAGCGCCATCGTCGATTCGTCAAGGCTAACCTCCATCTGCTGCGTCAGCAGCGGGTACTCGAAGTCGACTTTGGACACCTTGTCCGGCGACTCAGGCCACCTGAGCTGCCAAGTGGCGATGCCAACGCCCCACACGAGCTCGGTGGGATTGGCGGTCTCTTCGGCTTCAAGTTGGTGCTTGATCGCGAAGAGCTCGCCGTATAGGTCGATGGTCTGGCGCCGCGGCTTTTCGCCTTCGGCCCACGCGTCCCACAGCGGTGTGTACTGCGCCAGCGCCTGCTCGAGCGCGGCGCGCTCTCGTCGTTCGAGCTCCGCTCGTCCTTCCGGCGTCTTGCCGGCGGACGCCGGCGCCAGGCGAGCCTTCAGAGCCGCCTCGTCGATAAATGGCTTCGCGCCGTTTGGGTCGTCGCTGACGCGGATGAGTCCTTTGACCTTCTCGTCGAGCGCCGGCGGCTTGCTCGCCTGCAGGCGTTGCACGCGCAGCCAGAGGTGGTCGCCTTCGACACTTAGGTCGAACTGGACGCCGGGCAATCCAGCCAGGTCGGCGCGGCGCTTGAGGAACCCCTTGGCGTTTGCCAGCCGAAAGGCGCGCGGGTCGATGTCCTTGGCCTGCTCCTCGATGTAGTCGAGTAGGCGGGTGAGCAGTTCGCGTGGGTTCACACCGTGTCCCTGATTAACGCCACCAGCATCTCAGTTGGATGCTCGGGGGAAACATGCATTCAAGATCTCGCTCGCATCGCTGACCGCTTGCTGGCTGCCCAACGCTCGCGCTCAGCGGCCGGGGGGCGAGCAACGCGAGCCCTCCGGGCCGCTGAAGCGCGAAGTTCGGGGCCTGGTATTTTCATCGCTTCGATGGTGCTAGGGAGAGCCACCCGGTCGATGTACCGAACCATCTGCCCTCAAGCTTCTCCCCCTGGAGGCGGAGCTCGTTATAGACGTTGTTGCCGGGCGTCCGGAAGCTGATCGTGTCTCCTTTCACCTGCAAGTCGGCGAGCGGCCCCGGAGACGCAGTCCCTGCGCTGATCGAGATGAGGTCGCCTTTCAGCGAGCCGTCACTAAGGCTGAAACTCACCGTCACTGTGCCTGCAGGCCGGGGGCCAAACTCACCCTTCCACGGCGAGCCGGCGACCAGCTTCTTGGTGAGGTCTTCGGTGCTGACGGCGGGTGCTCCGGCGGTCTTCGTCTCCCTTCTGGTCAGCGACCAGGCCCCCCGGGCATTGTTGCGTCGGTTGTGGTAGGTCACCTCCAGGCGGTCGTTGCCGTGAAGGCGAAAGACCATTGACAGGGTAGACGTCTCGACGACGAGCTCGCCTCCTGCGAATTTGGCTTCTCCACCGAAACCTGGGACGACCGCGTTGGTGAGCCTCACGGAGTACTGGAGAGCTTCATTCCTGGGCGGCTCAATGGTCAACTCTTCCACGGAGCCGGATGCCCCGCCGACGTCCTGCCAACTGCCACTCCACTTCCCCACAAACAGATCCGGGCTTACCGGCCGAACTTGCGGGGGAAGGGTGGCACACGCGCCGGCGCCGACAGCAATTAGGAGAAGCGCAACAAAAGTGAGTTTCATGGCTCGAGCCCCCTTTCCGGCTGCCAAACGGACCACCGTCTGTGCGCCGAACTCGAAGTATACGGAACTGGATAGCGCGGCGTACACCGCCGGCTCGGACAGGCTAACGTGTCCTGCCGGGCGGAACCTGCTGCGCCGATCGTCCAATCCGACGCGCCTTTCCGACGCGCCTTTGGAAGGCGGTGCCGGGCCCTTCGTAGCCACGCTACGCCGACCAGTGATATCCATCAGTCGGGTCTT
>JBBITY010000307.1:4137-4672 GCA_037440565.1 Desulfurellales bacterium | reverse complement strand
AGAATTGCGATCCGCGCGGCTCTGTGCAAGCGAAAACGCTTGGTGCCCTCACGGAGGGGATGAAGCCGGTTGGTGCTCTGGGCGCAGGAGGTCGTTGACGGTCTTGACCGGTGCGAAGTTGATCTCCGGCACTTCGACGAAGATCGTGTTCCACCCCGCCATGGCTCCGTTCCACAGCCCCGGCCGCTCCAGTGCCTTCAGCTCGCGGCCGTCCTTCGATTTGCGCGCGATGAAGACCGCATCTGGGTCCACGAAGCGCAGCAGGTCGAACGGCTGGCCGCGCCAGTTGCGGACCCCGCATGCGAGCATCACCGGATTGAAGTGGGTCGCCGATGCAAAGAGCGCTCGCTGGGCGGGCGAGTCGGGATCGACCTGCGCTCCTTCGACGATCTGCCGCGTCACCGCCCCATCGCGGCCGCGCACCCAGAACGGCCCGCCGCCTGGTTCGCCTGCGTTCCGCACCATGCCGCAGACTCGCAGCGGCCGGTCGAGTTGCCCGATCAGAAACGCCCGCTGCTCGCCCGGCAGCTTGAGG
>JBBITY010000307.1:0-4084 GCA_037440565.1 Desulfurellales bacterium | reverse complement strand
CGCGCTCGAGCAGCGCTGGGTCCCCCGCTGGATCGGCATGGAGCGCCGACAGAAGAGCGAAGATCGCGTCTTGGACTTCGACCAGGTGGCCGACCAGCAGCCGCTTCCACGCCAACGTGTCCGGGCGCAAGTGGTCGGGTACGACGTTGTCGATGTTCTGGATGTAGACCAGATCGGCCTGCAAACCGTTGAGGTTGTCGATGAGCGCTCCGTGCCCACCGGGCCGAAAGAGCAAACGGCCGTCGTCCGTGCGAAACGGTCGGTTTTCCAAGTCGACCGCCAGCGTGTCCGTGGCGCGCTTCTGCACGGAAAACTCGACCTCGAATCGGGTCGCGTAGCGCCGTTCGTAGGCGGGGCGAATCTGGTCGAAGAGGGCGCGGAAACCGTCGAGGTGCTCCGGGGAAACCGTCACGTGCACGCGGCTCACGCCGTTGGCATCGCGCATCCAGGCAGCCGCCTCGACGAGGTGTTCCTCAAACGGCGTCCGGCCGCCGTCGGGGTAGCGGTGGAACTTGAGCACGCCCTTGGGCCGAGCGGGGTAATCGAGCCCGCGGGGTGTGAGCAGATACTCCAGGATCGGCGCGAAGTCTCCGCTCGCCGCCAGTGCGCGCAAATCCAAGCCGTCGCGCGCCATGACCGCCTGCAAGTCGGGGAAGAAGGCGAATCGCTCGATCCCCTCGATGAAAATCAGCACCTCGCGGGCGTTGCGGTCTCCCGTTGCGATACGGCGCTGCACTTCTGCCAGATTGAGTCGGCCCGCCATGCGCATCGCCAGGAGGGCTTGAAACATGCGGCTTGCGGCGCCGGAGGCGGGGACGAACCTCGTGAGGCGGCCGTTCCGACACGCCTCGCTGTAGCGGGGCTGCGCCCGCGCCGCCTCGTCGGGGCCGAGCACCCGAATTCCATCTCCAATCCGGCACGGTCGTTCGATCGCAATGTGGGGCGGGGGCTGCGCAAAGATTCGCAATTGTCGATAGACCTCCTCCTCCGAGAGTCCGAGGTCTCGCAATTGCTCGAGGTCCGCTGGCCCAAGCATGGTCGCCGCCTGCATAGCAGGCTGAGGCGAACGCACAAGCACCGGAGAAGGGGCCGGAGCAGTGCTCCGGCCCCCAAGACCGGAGATACCGCGTCATCGTCCTTGAGGGGCGCAGCATCGCCGCGCCCGGGCGATTCTTTCCGAAGCTCTTAACTTTCGGGCCCGGAGCCCTTCTCCGCGAGCGGAGGCGCGGAGCCGTCGCACGCCCGCCGCTCCTGCTCCAGAGCGCGCCGAACCAACTCGAACTCTTTCTCGAGCGTGGCGACGATCGCTTCCACTCCATCCAGCGTGCCGGATCGCGCCCGTTGCTCCAGATCGGCGCACAGGGCCGCCATCCCTCGTGCACCCAGGTTGCCCGAACTTCCCTTCAGGCTGTGCGCCGCGCGCATGAACCCGTTTGCGTCTCCTTGCGCCAACGCACCGCGGAGGCACTTCAGCCGGGCCGGAGCATCCTCGAAGAACAGCTCGATCAGCTCGCCGAGCAAGTCTTCATCCGTATCCCGCTCCAGCTGCCGCAGGCTCGCCAGCACGCTCTGATCGATCACGCTTCCGGTCATTTCCCCTCACGCCTCCTTGTTGCCGGCACGAGCCAGGCGGCTGAGCAGAATCTATGCCACGTGGGCCGGAAGGCCGGACCGATCACTGCCGCCGCACGCTCTCGCCTCGCGCGACAGGCCGCTTCGCCCAGACCCGCCCGCTTTTTGACAGCGAGAGGCGAATGCCATGCCCAGGCTGCTCGAACTGGATGCGTCGTCGCACCGCCGGAGTCGCCATGTTCCAGCGGACCAGCCAACACACATGAAAAAGCGACGCCTGCACCCAAAGACCCCTCTCCCGATCAGAATTCCTCCGGTGGCGGTGCGGCCGCATGGCCCTTCTTCTCCTGCGGCTTCTCCGCCACCATCGCCTCGGTCGTCAGCAGCAGGCCCGCCACCGACGCCGCATTCTGCAGCGCCGTCCGCACAACTTTGGTGGGGTCGACGATGCCGTGTTCCATCAGGTCGCAGAATTCCTCGGCGGCGGCGTCGAACCCGAAAGCGCCTCGGCCGTTCTTGATCTGGTTGACAACGACCGACCCGTCGGCGCCCGCGTTGCGTGCGATCCAGCGGGCGGGTTCTTCCATCGCCCGCCGTACGATCTGCACGCCGACCATCTCCTCGTCCAATGCTTTGAGGTCGCCGAGCGCCGCGGCCGTGCGCAGCAGCGCCACGCCGCCGCCCGGCACGATGCCCTCTTCGACCGCAGCCCGTGTGGCATGCATCGCATCTTCGACCCGCGCCTTCTTTTCCTTCATCTCCACCTCCGTCGCCGCGCCGACGCGAATCACCGCGACGCCGCCCACGAGCTTGGCCAAGCGTTCCTGCAGTTTCTCGCGGTCGTAGTCAGAGGTCGTCTCTTCGATCTGGCTGCGAATCTGCTTGATCCGTCCCTCGATCTCGGCCTTCTTGCCGGCCCCGTCGATGATGGTGGTGTTGTCCTTGTCGACCACGAGCCGCTTGCACCGGCCGAGGTCCTTGAGCGTGACGTTTTCGAGCTTGATGCCCAGCTCTTCCGCCACCATCCGGCCGCCGGTCAGGATCGCGATGTCCTCCAAGATCGCTTTGCGGCGCTCGCCGAAGGCCGGTGCCTTGACCCCGCATGCCTGCAAGGTGCCGCGGATCTTATTGACGACCAGCGCGGCCAGCGCTTCGCCTTCGACGTCTTCGGCCACGACCAGCAAGGGTTTGCCCGCCTTGGCGACCTGCTCCAACAGCGGGAGAAGATCGCGGATCGCACTGATCTTCTTCTCGTGGATGAGGATGTACGGCTCTTCGAGCACGACCTCCATCCGATCGGCGTCGGTCACGAAATAGGGCGAAAGATAGCCGCGGTCGAACTGCATTCCTTCCACTACTTCCAGGGTGGTTTCGAGGCTCTTGGCTTCCTCGACCGTGATCACGCCCTCCTTGCCGACCTTGTCCATGGCCTCAGCGATGATGTCGCCGATCCTCTTGTCGCCGTTGGCCGACACGGTGCCGACCTGGGCGATTTCCTCGCGGCCCTTGGTCGCCTTCGACATCGCCTTCAGCTCGTCGACGGCCTTCGCGACGGCTTTCTCGATCCCACGCTTGATGTTCATCGGGTCGTGCCCGGCCACCACCATTTTCGCCCCTTCGTTGAAAATAGCCCGTGCGAGAACCGTGGCCGTCGTCGTGCCGTCTCCCGCCACATCGGAGGTCTTGGAGGCGACCTCCTTGACCATTTGCGCCCCGATGTTTTCGAACTTGTCTTCCAACTGGATTTCCTTGGCCACGGTGACGCCGTCTTTGGTGACCGTCGGCGCCCCCCAGGACTTCTCGAGGAGCACGTTGCGGCCTTTAGGACCGAGCGTCACCGTGACGGCGTCGGCGAGTATCGAAACACCCCGCATGACCTTCTGACGCGCATCCTCGCTGAACTTGACGATCTTGGCAGCCATGGTTGGTTCCTCCTCATCGCAACGGATGCGATATCGATTTCGGTGGCGACCGGCCGCGCCATCCGACGGCGCGGTTGTCCCTCACGACTCTGCTTGGGGTCCGGCGTCACTCGCATAAGCCCCACCCCCCGAGGTGTCAAGAGGACGCTCCGCTTCCTGAAAACAAGCGTAGCCCTCGCGCACGTGTCGCCTGCAGTTTGGCCAGGAACTCGTCGCGGTCGATGGTCTTCGCCCCCAAGCGCGCCATGTGGGGCGTCAGCGTCTGGATATCCATCCACTCCAGGCCTCGCCCCTTCAGATGATCGATCAGGTGCAGCAGCGCGAGCTTGGATGCGTTTGGCTGGCGGTAGAACATGCTCTCTGCAGCGAACGCCCCGTCGATGTCGACGCCGTAGATGCCACCCACCAGACGGTTCGCGTCCCACGCCTCGACGCTGTGGGCAAGACCCATGCGGTGGAGCCGCACATAGGCCATCACCACCGCGGCGGTGATCCAGGTGCCACGCTGTCCCGGCCGCGGGGTATCGGCACACGCCCGGATCACCGAAGGAAAGGCATTGTCGACGGTAAACCGCAGCGTCGATCGCCGG
>JBBITY010000306.1:0-4674 GCA_037440565.1 Desulfurellales bacterium | reverse complement strand
CGGCCGGGTCCGCCCCCGAGCGCCCCGAGGTAGGCCGCCACCCGCTCCAGCTCTATTCGCTGGCCACACCCAACGGCGTCAAGGTCACCGTCATGCTGGAGGTACTGCTCGCGCTGGGCCACAAGGGCGCGGAGTACGACGCCTGGCTGATCAAGATCTACACCGGCGAGCAGTTCTCGAGCGGCTTCGTCGCCATCAATCCGAATTCCAAGATCCCGGCGATGCTCGATCGCTCGACCGATCCGCCGACGCGGCTGTTCGAGAGCGGCTCGATTCTCTTCTATCTCGCCGAAAAATTCGGCGCCTTGCTGCCGACCGAGCACTACCGGCGCGCCGAGACGATGAACTGGCTCATGTGGCAGATGGGGGCCGCGCCGTTCGTCGGCGGCGGGTTCGGGCACTTCTATGCCTACGCGCCCTTCAAGATCGAGTACGCGATCAACCGCTACGCGATGGAGACCAAGCGGCAGCTCCACGTGCTCGATACGCACCTGGCGAAGCACGAGTACATGGCCGGCGACGTGTACACGATCGCGGACATCGCGGTCTGGCCCTGGTACGGCGCGATGATGCGCAATGCCTACAACGCGCAGGAATTCCTCTCGGTCCATGAATACAAGCACGTCGATCGCTGGGTGCGGCTGATCGGCGAGCGGCCGGCGGTGAAACGCGGCCAGATGGTCAACCGGACCTTCGGGCCGCCCGAGAGCCAGCTGCCGGAAAGGCACGACGCGAGCGATTTCGACAAGCTCGCGAAGACTTAGGCTGGAGCGCCGGCCCGCTCCAGCCCGGCCGCGCGCGCCTCGCATGCGCCTCGCCGAAGCGTGGATCGAGCTCGCGGCTGCGCTGCAGCAGCCGCTGGGCCTCCGCGTTGTCTTTGGCGGTGAAGCGGAAGAAATGGGCGACGCCGAGGTGCCGGCAAAGCGATACACGCGCTCCCCCCGACCCACCGCTCACCGTGGCCGACCCCCCCTTTGAGCCGTCGGTTCACGGAGCGATCAGGAAATGATCAATTCTCGGTCAGGACCTGTCCACCCGGCATGGGGATACTGCCGCCATTGGGTGCACTCGCACCGGCAATCTGTGACAGGGGCATGTCGATGGTGAAGTGGTTGATCATGCCCTATGGGACGCTCAGCTACGGCGTTTTCGCAGTGCAACACAGCCTGATGGCGCGGCCGTTCTTCAAGCAGTGGCTCGGCCGCCCCTGCAGGTCGCCGCGTTTCGGGACGCCCGGGCTGTACCGTCACATCCGCCACCCGCTGTATCTGGGGTTCTTCCTCGCCCTCTGGGCGACGCCGACGATGTCGGTCGCGCACCTCGTCTTCGCGCTGCTGTGCAGCGGCTACATCCTGGCCGGCACGTGGTTCGAGGAACGGGACCTGCGCCGGGTGCATCCCGAGTACGACGCCTACGCCCGCGCGGTGCCGCGTTACTTCCCGCGCTTGGTCGACTGAAGGGGAGCGTTGCAACGATGCGCTACGCCGACATCCTGCAGACCATCGGCAACACGCCGGTGATCCGGCTCAACCGGATGGCGCCCGAGGGCGTCAACGTCTACGTGAAGGTCGAGGCCTTCAATCCCGGCGGCTCCGTCAAGGACCGCATGGGGCTCGCGGTCATCGAGGCCGCCGAGCGCTCGGGCGAGCTGCGGCCC
This sequence comes from Desulfurellales bacterium, assembly GCA_037440565.1. GTDB lineage: Bacteria > Desulfobacterota > Binatia > HRBIN30 > CADEER01 > JBBITY01. The sequence goes on along the minus strand of JBBITY010000306.1, from coordinate 3,017 downwards.
GGCCAGACGGTCATCGAGGCGACGAGCGGCAACACCGGTATCGCGCTGGCGATGGTCTGTGCCCGCAAGGGCTACCCGCTGGTGGTCACGATGGCGGAGAACTTCTCCGTCGAGCGCCGGCGGCTGATGCGCTTCCTCGGCGCGAAGGTGGTGCTCACGCCCGCGGCGGAGAAGGGCTCGGGCATGCTGGCGAAAGCGGTCGAGCTCGCCCGGAAGCACGGCTGGTTCCTCTGCCGGCAGTTCGAGAACGAGGCGAATGCGGACGCGCACTCGCGCACGACGGCGCGCGAGATCCTCGCCGACTTCGCCGCCGACGGGCTCGACTACTGGGTCACCGGCTTCGGGACCGGCGGAACGCTCAAGGGCACCGCGCGCGTCCTCAGGCAGGACAGCCCGCGCACGCGGATCGTGGTCTGCGAGCCAGACAACGTACCACTGCTGGCCAGCGGCATCGCCCAGGCACGCGATGCGCATGGCATCCCTTCATCCAGCCACCCGATGTTCCGGCCGCCTGGCGCGCGAGGAGGGCATCTTCGCCGGTATCTCCAGCGGCGCGACGCTCGCGGGCGCGTTGCAGCTGGCGCGTCGCGTTCCTCCGGGGACGAACATCCTCTGCATGCTCCCCGATACGGGCGAGCGCTATCTCTCCACCCAGCTGTTCGCCGACATCGAGGCGGACATGGACGAGGCGGAGCTCGAGATCTCGCGCTCGACGCCGCTGTGCCGGTTCGAGGCGCCGCCGCCCGCCGCGGCCGCCGCGGCCGCCGCGCGCGAGCAGCCGGTGGTCATGTTCGCGCTCGAGTGGTGCGAGTTCTGCTGGTCGGTGCGCAAGCTGTTCGCGCAGCTCGGCATCGAGTACCGCTCGATCGACCTGGATTCCGTCGCGTACCAGGAGGGGGATCGCGGCGGCAAGATCCGCGTCGTGCTCCGGGAGCAGACCGGCTCGCCCACGATCCCGCAGATCTTCATCGGCGGCCGGCACGTCGGCGGCTGCACCGACGCCTTCGACGCGTTCAAGTCCGGAGCGTTGCAGGCGCTGCTGCGCGAGGCGGGGGTCGCGTTCAACGAACGCCCGGGGCTCGATCCGTACTCGCTGCTGCCGCAGTGGCTGCATCCGCGCAAGCGGGCCTGAAGCCATGGAAGCGCAGGCGACGTCGCCGCCAGCCTGGAGGCAATCCTGGCCATCACGCGGCAGGTGCGCGCCGAGGGGTGATATGGATAGGTCCTCACGTGGCTTGGTAGGTTCCCCACTTGCCACCCCATGGGTCTCTGCAGTTCACTGTGCGCTTCTGCCCGTGACGGCCACATCTCAGGAGCACGCCATGAACACTCGGTTCGCACGCGCACGCCATCGGGTCGAGTTCGCGCTGGCCGCGCTGGTCGGATTGCTGGCCGCCTGCGCCCCGGCTCCGCAGCCGCCACTGGCGACGACGGTGTGCGATCTGCCGGCCAATGCGGACCGGACGGTGCAGATCGATGCGACGGTCAGCGTCGATGCCGAGGGCAAGACCCTGATCAGCGATGCACGCTGCTCCGCGACGCAGATCGAGCTGCGGCTTTCCGAATCCGGGTCCCGTGCCGGCGGCGCCGAGCAGCTGAAGTCCGCCGCACAGCAGGCCGCCGGCAGCGGCAGTTCGAGCTTTTCCATCAGGCTGACGGGTGTCTACACGAGGGACCCCGCGGGCAGCTACTTCATCGCGGACAGCGTATCGGCCGCTCCGCCTCGCTGAACCGCGCCGGGAACCCGACCAGGCACCGCGGCAGATTTCCGCCCACCGTGAGCGGCGACGGGATGCGCCGCGAGACCGGGCGTGGCGGGAATGATTAGCCATGGGTTATGGCAAACGGCGCTTCCCCTCCCTCCGCTCGATCTCTTGAACCGCGGCCTGCGACGTATCTTGTCGGGAGGTCGTCATAGGGTCTGTGACGGACACAGACCAGCAAGGGAGAGCAGCATGAACGCAGGGATCAAGGTCTTCGTCGCAGCCGGGGTCGTCCTGATGGCCGCCGGCTGCGGAGGCGGCGGCAGCGGCAGCGATGGCGGCAGCGGTAGTGGCGGCGGAATCACGACCAACGCGTCGGTCGGGGGCATCTGGCGGGGCACGGAGTCGGTGTCGGGCCTCAGCGTGATCGGCCTCGCGGACGAGGCGGGTGAGTTTCACTTCCTGCGCAGCGACGGCGTGCAGTACGCCGGCACCGCTCGAACGAGCGGGAACGCCGTGTCGGCGGACTTCGAAGGGTACACGCCGTTCGGCTACGTGTTCCCGGATGGCGCGACGCATGGGACCGGGACCCTCAGTGGAACGGTGCAGGAGCGCGCTTCCCTCTCGGGCTCCACGCAGTTCACCACGGATCTCGGAGCGAAATCGAGTGGCACCATCAGCCTGACGTTCGACAACCTCTACAATACCGCTTCGTCGCTCAGCGCCATCAGCGGCGTCTATACGGACCCGCAGAGCGGGGATGTCATCTCGGTCAGCGGGGCAGGAGATGTCTTCTGGCAGGATGCGGCGAGCGGCTGCACGGCGAACGGCACCGTATCGATCATCAACGCGGCGTACAATGCCTACCGGGTGCGGTTTTCCTACGGGAACTGCACGGGAGCGGCCGCGGTCCTGAATGGCGTGCAGTTCAGCGGGCTCGGGACGCTCGACACCACGGTGAGCCCGGTGCAGGCGATCATCGGGGTCACGGGGCAGTCCGGCGGCAACAAGTATGCGCTGGTGCTCGCCGTTCAACGGTAGCCGGCGCGGGTGAGGTGAGCCGATGATCAGGATCTACCACATCAACATGGGCCGCTCGCTGCGCATCCTCTGGCTGATGGAGGAGCTCGGCGAGCCGTACGAGCTCGAGACCGTCACGCTGCCGGCGACGGATGCGTTCCGCGCGGTGAGCCCGATGGCCACGGTGCCGAGCATCGTCGATGGCGACATCGTCATGGGTGAGTCGATCGCGATCCTCCAGTACCTGACGGGCCGGCGCCTGCAGAAGTCGATGGAGCTCGGGCTCACGGTCGG
>JBBITY010000305.1:2152-4683 GCA_037440565.1 Desulfurellales bacterium | reverse complement strand
GTGTCTTCCAAGCCGCGACGGAACGCCAGGTGCTGGCGTTCGGGACCAACAAGAACCAGAACGACGTTGCCCCGAACGTGATCCTCGCCAGCGCAGTGATCGACATTCCGCGGGCCTTCTTGACCGTGGCCGAGGAAGTGAAATCGCACCGCTTCGTCGCCCGCGTCGAGAAACTCGGCATGAAGGACGGCGTCGTGACGCTGGCGATCAACCCGCGCCTCGCCGCGCGCATTCCGACCGACGTGCAGGCGCGCCTCGATGCCGCCCGTCAGCAGATCGTCGAGGGCAGACTGATCGTGCCGGCAGCCGAGTTCTGATGGGGCGGTCACCCAGCTCTGCACCGCTGCTGAGCGTGCACGGCGTCAGCAAGCACTTCGGCCGCGTGCAGGCGCTCGCTGATGTCGATCTGAGGTTTCACGCCGGCGAAATTCACGCGATCCTGGGCGAGAACGGCGCCGGCAAGTCGACGCTGATGAACGCGATCTACGGCTTGATCGCACTCGACGCCGGCACGGTCCGCATGCGCGGCGACGCCGTGCGCTTCCGCACGCCGTCGGAGGCGCGGCGCGCCGGCATCGGCATGGTCCATCAGGATTTCGCCCTCGTCGATGCGCTCTCCGTTGCCGAGAATCTCGCCCTCGGCCTCAGCCGGACGAGCCGCCTCTGGTGGAACCGCCGCCGGGTATGCGACGCGGCCCGCCGGCTCGCCGGCGACATCGGTTTCGACCTGGGTGATCTCGATGCCCCCGCCGGCAGCCTTGCGGTCGGCGCCCGGCAGCGCCTCGAGATCGTCAAAGCGCTCGCCCACGACCCCACCGTACTCATCCTCGATGAGCCCACGGCGGTGCTCACGCCTGCGGAAACGGCGCAACTCTTCCGAGTGCTGCAGAACCTGCGCTCGCGCGGCACGGCAATCCTCTTCATCACCCACAAACTCCGCGAGGTCATGGAGGTCGCCGATCGGGTCACGGTCATGCGCCGCGGCCGTGTGGTCGCCGAGGCGGCCCGGGCCGAGGTCACCCCCACGCAACTCGCCGGGCTCATGGTTGGCGCGCTGCCGCCAGCCAGAAACCGGCGGGGGCACCGTGCCGCATCGGACGGCTCGCCGCAACTGCGCATCGAATGCCTCTCGGTGGCGGGCGAGCGCGGTCCGCCCGCCCTGCGCGACGTCAATCTCGAAGTCCGCGCCGGAGAAATCTTCGGCATCGCCGGAGTGGACGGCAACGGCCAGTCGGAGCTGTTCGAAGTCCTCACCGGTTTGCGCCGACCCGCTGGCGGGACGGTCGTGGTCGGTGGACACAGGCTGACACAGTTCCACCCCGCGGCTGCGATCGCCGCCGGTATCGCACACGTCCCGCCCGATCGCCGGCGGCAAAGCGTGGTTGGGCAGATGAGCCTGCGCGAAAATGCGGTGCTCAACCGCGTCCTCCTGCGGCGTCTGGCACGCGGGCCTTTTCTCCACCCGGCCGCCAGTCGACGCGTGGCGCGCGAGCTGGTCGAGCGCTACGCGATCGTCGCCGACAGCCTCGAGGCACCGGCGACGACCCTTTCCGGCGGCAACTTGCAGCGGCTGATCGTGGCGCGCGCGCTCGCCGTGGAGCCGCGCCTGCTCGTCGCCTTCAACCCCACCCGCGGGCTCGACGTCGCCGCCGCGCGCGCCGTGTACGACGCATTCGACGCGGCGCTGCAGCGGGGCGCCGCCGTGCTCCTCATTTCGACCGATCTCGACGAAATTTTGGAGATGAGCGACCGCGTCGCGGTGCTCTACCGCGGCTGTTTGAGCGCAGCGCTGCATGCGCCGGTGTCGACCGAACAGCTCGGACTGATGATGGCGGGAGCGCAATGAACCCGGAAACAGGTGGCAGATTGAAGGAATCCGAAACTATTTATGCGGGGCTTTGCCCCTGCGCCCCGCGAGGAGAGAACCATCCAGGCCTGGTTCTCTCCTCGCACTTTTCTCTCCAGGCCTCACTCGGCCGGAATAAGTTTCGGCGGCACAGCCCGGCCACAACGCGCGACGGTTGGTGCGGAAGGATCATCCGCCCCGCGCGTGCCGCCTGCGAACGACAGCGACGGCCTCGTACGGGTCCACTCCTGCAAACACCGTCTGTGCCTGAACGCCACGCCGCGTGCGCCGGCCTTCGAAAGGCTGCAGCCGTTTGTTCGAATGAGAAGTGGTCCGCACGGACCCGAGTTTCAGAATCGATCGAGCCACCGCCGCCCACCTCGAAGCAGCGAACCAGGCTACGGGCTCACCGGTTCGGCGAATGGGGATGCGGGGCTGGCGCTTCTGCACCCTACCCTCACCCTCCTCTGAGCGCTGTCGAATGGTAAGCCGCGTCGTCCCATCCCTGCTCGCGCTGGCGATTGCACTCGCTGTCAGCGCCCTGGTCGTCGCGCTGGCCGGTGCCGATCCCTGGCTAGCCTTTGCGGCGCTACTGGACGGCGCCTTTGGCAGCGCCGAAAGCTGGTCCGAGGTTGGCGTGAAGACGTGTCCACTCTTGCTCCTCGGCATTGCCGTGGCCATCGCC
>JBBITY010000305.1:311-2128 GCA_037440565.1 Desulfurellales bacterium | reverse complement strand
GCGAAGGCCAGCTCCTGGCCGGTGCGACGGCGATGGCCTGGCTAGGCAGCCGCGACATGGGGCTGCCGGCCTGGTGCGCGCTGCCGGCCGCTCTTATCGCCGCGGCGGCGGCGGGTGCCGCGTGGGCCGCCGTCGCCGCAGCGCTCAAAATGCGCCGTGGTGTCAGCGAAGTCATCAGCACGATCATGCTGAACTTCATCGCGCTCGGCCTCGTGAGCTACCTCGTCCACGGGCCGTTGATGGAGGCGGCAGGGCGTTACCCACAGACCGACGCCGTGCTGGCCGCCGTGCGCTTGCCGCATCTCTTCGGCAGCGTTCGCATCCACGCCGGCCTCTTGGTCGGCCTAGTGGCGGCGGGGTTCGCGTACGTCCTGCTGTTTCGCACCGTCCTCGGGTACGAGATGCGCGCCGTCGGCTGGAACGCCGATGCCGCGCGCCTCGCCGGGGTGCGCGTCGAGCGCTGCCTGGCCATCACGCTCGTGCTGAGCGGGGCGCTGGCCGGCCTGGCGGGCGGCATCGAGGTCAGCGCCGTCACCTTTCGGCTCTACGAGAAGTTCTCGCCGGGCTACGGCTTCACGGCGATCGCCGTCGCGCTGCTCGGACGCCTCCACCCGGCCGGCGTGCTTCTCGCCGCCGTCTTCTTCGGCGCGCTGGAAGCGGGTTCCAACGCCATGCAGCGCGTCGCGGGAATCTCGTCCGTGTTGGTCTCGGTGATCCAAGCCACGGTGATCTTCAGCCTCATCGCGGTGGAGCACCGCGCGGGCAGGGTTCAAGGGTCCAAGGGTTCGAGGGTTCTAGGGGCTGGTGGCGCGCAGCCCGCGTGAGATGACCTCAGCATCGATTCTTCATTGCATGCGGGCTGGCGCCGACCAGGAGGTGTTGGGCACCGATCCGTCAGTCCGTTTCGCAGAGGAACTCATCGAGACCCTTGGTGTGGACGTGCAGGTGCAGCACCGCGGCGCTGAGTTCCCCGAAAAGCTCATCGCGCTCTTGCGCGGAGCGCGGGCCAGCCTCCAGTCGCCGGATGAGATCGACGACGTTCTCGCATTCCTCGCGCAGCTCTCGCAGGAGCGTTTCCGCGGTGCTCGACAGCGCGACAGGCTTTCGCTTCACCGCCTTCATGTCTTCTTTCTCCTCAGCCGCTTCCGTGCGCGGGCAATTCCGGCCTCGAACGCCCTCATTTCCCGCTCCCAGTAGGCAATCAGTCCTTCATCCGGTGAACTTCTGCGCCGTTCTGCATCCAGCTTGGCGATGTGCTCCTGTAAGCGTTTACGCAGGCTTTGCTCCTGCCGACGGTACCGCCGCTTCCCCACGCAAACGACAGGGTACGATCAGCAGCGCCCAGTGGCAAGGGCGGCTGGCCACCTCGCGGACGGCCGTACCAGGGCACAGCCCGCGTGAAATGGATCGCAGCGCTCCTGACAATGCCGACATCCGATGGTAGGTTGGCGCCGTGGACGTCGCGCTGCTCACCGCCTTGGCCAGCTCGACCGTCACGATGGCAGTACCGTTGTTGTTCGCAGCGCTGGGTGAGGTCATCGCTGAACGCGCAGGGGTCATCAACATCGGGCTCGAAGGTGTCTTGTTGATCGGGGCCTTTACGGCAATGGCGGTGTCGTACTTCAGCGGATCGAGCCACCTCGGTATTGCGACCGCACTCCTGTCGGGCGCCGCGCTTGGCGGGGTGTTTGCCGTGTTCGTCGTCGGCCAGAACGCCAACCAGGTCGTCGCGGGTACGGCGCTCAACTTGCTGGCCATCGGTCTGACCGGTGTTGCATATCGCGCCGTGTTCGGGGTCACGGGCGCGGCGTTGACGA
>JBBITY010000305.1:0-301 GCA_037440565.1 Desulfurellales bacterium | reverse complement strand
ATTCCCGGCGCGCCGGCGGTGCCGATTCCGGCGCTCGCCTCCCTGCCCGTTCTCGGCCCGGCATTGTTCACACAGACGGCGCTCGGGTACGCCAGCTTCGCCCTCGTGCCGTGTGCGGCACTGGCGCTCCGGCGCACCCTGCCTGGGCTCAGGCTGCGCATGGTCGGCGAGAACCCACGCGCGGCGGAGACGCAAGGCGTGCACGTGCAGCGCGTGCGCGCGGTCGCGTCGATCATCTGCGGTGTCCTTGCCGCTGCCGGAGGAGCGTTCCTCGCGACCGCGTACGCGCGCACGTTCGTCG
>JBBITY010000304.1:0-4709 GCA_037440565.1 Desulfurellales bacterium | reverse complement strand
ACGGGGTCGGGGAGGGCGTGCACGCATTCTCGTCCGGCGGGCAGTTGGCATCAGTGCCCGTACAGAATTCCGGCGCATCGCAAGCGACTGACGACCCCCGGCATTCAACGCTCGCGTTCCGAAAGACGCACGTGGAGGAGCAGCAGTAGCCGTACTGGTCGTTGTTCTGCCCGAGGTCGCACTGTTCCCCTTCCTCAGGGATGCCGTTTCCGCAGGTCGCCGCCCGGGAGGCGAGCGGGTTTCCGACGCCGACCACGAGGGCGATCAGCAAGGTGGAGCGCATGACCCGCCCACGGCCACGGCCGTGCCGCTGCACGGCGGGCGCCCGTAAGAAGCCTTCTGTCATGGTGACTTCCCCCTCCGCCTTAAATGGCCCGCCTTGGGCGAGTTGACCTTCCCCTCGGGAATACTGCTCGGCCTCGTGGGTGGAGTTTCGACCACCCGCGGAACGTACACCACGCCTACCAGAGTCCGCCTTCTTCAGTCAAACAGAACTTGTTTCCCCCCTTGCTCGTTATCTCGGTGTGGCCGCCGCTGTTGGAGGCCTGTCGGTAAAGCGCGTCCGGTCCCCGTCCAAAGATTCCTTCTCCCGCGTGACTTGCGGAAGAGGGTGACGGTTCTGAGGAGTCCTGGAGGGGGGCCGCAGCGTTCGCACGGTGTTCCCGCCCACGAGAGAACAGGTCACGCCACCGCAGGAAAACGGGCCCGAGAACCTGCCTTTGTTCCGCATAATCCACGGTCGGCCTAATTTTTTTCGATCCTGGCCTTGAGTCCAGTTGTTCGTTCGGATAATCAGTGTTACCGCCTTATGAAATTCGTTGACGAACAATGCGATCTCGACGAGATCGACATCCAGATCCTCATGCTGCTCCAGGGGCATTGCAAAATGCCGCTCGCCAAGATCGGCGAGCACGTGGGGCTGTCGGCACCGGCGGTCATAGAGCGGATCAAGAAGCTCGAAGACAGCGGCGTGATCACCGGCTACACCGTGACGCTCGACGCGCGCAAGTTGGGGCGCGACATCACGGCCTTCATCGGCGTGTCGATCACCCATCCCAAGGCCATTCACGCCTTCGAGGAGCAGATCGACCAGTGTGCGGACGTCCTGGAGTGTCACCACGTCACCGGCAGTTACACGCTGCTGCTGAAAGTGAAGACCCGGAACACTTCGACGTTGGAGCAATTGATCAGCCACATTCGCTCGTTCGACGGCGTCGGCCGGACCGAGACGATGGTCGTGCTGTCGACCCACAGCGAGCACGTACAGTTGGCGTTGACGCCGGAGTCGCCGGCCGGGAAGCGGCGGGCCCGGCGCACCGGAGAGAAGCTGGTCTTGCAGGGCGGGAAGGCGAGTTGAGAGGAACGGGGAAATGGAGCACCAACAACCACGGCGTCCGACAGCGCAGGGTCTCTACGATCCGCGGTTCGAGCACGACGCGTGCGGCGTCGGGTTCGTCGCCAACATCAATGGGGTGCGCTCGCACGATATCATTCAGAAGGGCCTGACCGTTCTACAAAATCTGACCCACCGCGGGGCGTGCGGATGCGACCCGCTGACCGGCGACGGCGCGGGCATGCTGATTCAGGTCCCACACGAGTTCCTGCGCAAGGCGTGCGCGACCATAAACATTCAGCTTCCGGCGCCGGGAGCGTACGGGGTCGGTCTGGTGTTCTTGCCGCGCGACCGACACGAACGGAGTTACTGCGAGCAGCAATTCGAGAAGATCATTCGGGAAGAGGGTCAACGGCTACTCGGGTGGCGGAAGGTACCGATCAATCCCGATGCGTGCGGCCCGCTGGCGCGCCAGCTCATGCCCGAGATCCGGCAGATCTTCATCGCGCGGGGGCGGCGGACGCTGGATGCGGCGGCGCTGGAGCGCAAGCTGTTTGTCATCCGCAAGCGCATCGCGCGGCTGATTCGGGAGTCTGCGCTGAGCGACAAGGAGACGTTCTACATCCCCAGCCTTTCAACGCGCACCTTGGTCTACAAGGGCTTGCTGCTGCCCGAACAGATCCCGGCGTTCTACGCCGATCTCACTGATCCCGATCTGGTCAGCGCGCTCGCACTCGTGCACCAGCGCTTCAGCACCAATACCTTCCCCTCCTGGGACCGCGCCCACCCGTACCGCTTCCTGGCCCACAACGGCGAGATCAACACGCTGCGCGGCAACATCAACTGGATGCACGCCCGCCAGAGCCAGTTCGCCTCGCCCCTGTTCGGCGAGGACATCGACAAGATCTTGCCCGTCATCGAGCCCAACGGCAGCGATTCGGCGATGTTCGACAACGCGCTCGAGCTGCTTGTCCACACCGGGCGGTCGCTGCCGCACGCGGTGATGATGATGATTCCGGAGGCGTGGCAGAACCACGAGTCGATGAGCGACACGAAGCGCGCCTTCTATGAGTACCACGCCTGTCTGATGGAGCCGTGGGACGGCCCGGCCTCGATCGCGTTCACCGATGGCACGGTCATCGGCGCCGTGCTCGATCGCAACGGCTTACGCCCGTCGCGCTACGTCGTGACGAAGGACGGCTTCGTGGTCATGGCGTCGGAGGTCGGCGTGCTCGACATTCCGCCCGAGAACGTGTTGCACAAGGACCGCCTCCAGCCCGGACGGATGTTCCTGGTCGACACCGCACAGGGGCGGATCGTCGGCGACGAGGAGATCAAGGAAGGGATGGCGGCGCGCCGGCCGTACCGGCAGTGGCTCGATCGCAAGCTCGTGCGTCAGGAGGACCTGCCCCCGCCGAGCGCGGTGCCGCCGGTCGAACCCTCCGACGACCTGCTCACGCTGCAACAGCTCTTCGGCTATACGCTCGAAGACCTGCGCCTGTTGATGGCCCCGATGGCCATTAACGCGCAGGAGGCCGTCGGCTCGATGGGGACCGACACGCCGCTCGCCGTACTCTCGGATCGGCCGCAGCTCCTCTTCAACTACTTCAAGCAGCTCTTCGCGCAGGTCACCAATCCGCCGATCGACCCGATCCGCGAGGAACTGGTGATGTCGCCGGTGACCACGATCGGACCGGAGGAAAACCTGTTCGAGGAAACGCCGGAGCACTGTCACCAGCTCGAACTGAAGTCGCCGATTCTGACCAACGCCGAGCTGGCCCAGATCAAAGCGATCGACAACGGTCGGCTCCGTGCCGTGACCCTCCCCATACGGTACCGCGTCAGCGACGGGGGCAAGGGCCTGCGCGCGGCCCTCGATGAGCTGTGCGCCCGCGCCTCGCAGGCCATCGCCGACGGCGCGACCATCTTGGTCCTCTCCGATCGCGGCGTCGACGAAGAGTTCACGGCGATTCCGAGCCTGCTGGCTACGGCCGCGGTCCACCACCACCTGATCCGCGAGGGGACGCGGACGCGGTGCGGCCTCGTGGTCGAGTCGGGCGAGCCCCGCGAGGTGATGCACTTCGCGCTGCTGGTCGGCTACGGCGCCGGCGCCATCAATCCGTACCTTGCCTACGAGACCCTGGCCGGAATGGTTCAGGATGGCGTGCTGAAGAACATCTCGGTCGAGGAGGCGATCGAGCACTACATCAAGGCCATCGTCAAAGGCTTGCTCAAGGTGGCCTCGAAGATGGGCATCTCGACGCTGCAGAGCTATCGCGGCGCCCAAATCTTCGAAGCGATCGGCCTGAATCGCGAGCTGATCGAGCGCTACTTTACCTGGACCCCGTCGCGCATCGAGGGTATCGGCCTCGACGTCGTCGCCCGGGAATGCGCCGCGCGTCACCATTATGCCTTCGAGGTGTCGCCATCCCTGGACGGCGACCTCGACGTCGGCGGGCAGTACCAGTGGCGCCGCCGCGGCGAGTTTCACATGTACAACCCGGAGACGATTGCCAGGCTGCAGCACGCGGTGCGCTCCGGCAATTATCAAAAGTTCAAGGAGTACACGCGGCTGGTGGACGATCAGAGCCGGCAACTCGCAACGCTGCGCGGGCTGCTCAAGTTCAAGCCCGGCACGCCGGTGCCGATCGAGGAGGTCGAGCCGGCGACGGAAATCGTCAAGCGGTTCAAGACCGGCGCCATGTCGCTCGGCTCGATCAGCCGCGAGGCGCACGAGAACCTCGCCATCGCCATGAACCGCATCGGCGGGAAGTCCAACACCGGCGAAGGGGGCGAGGACCCGGTGCGCTTCCAACCCGATCCCAACGGCGACTGGCGGCGCAGCGCGATCAAGCAGGTGGCGTCCGGCCGCTTTGGCGTCACCAGCTACTACCTGGTGAACGCCGACGAGCTGCAGATCAAGATGGCGCAGGGCGCCAAGCCCGGCGAAGGCGGGCAACTGCCCGGCCACAAAGTGGATGAGTACATCGCCCGCATCCGCTACTCGACGCCCGGGGTCGGCCTCATCTCGCCGCCCCCGCACCACGACATCTACTCGATCGAAGATCTGGCGCAGCTCATCCACGATCTGAAGAATGCCAACAACCGCGCGCGGGTGAGCGTGAAGCTGGTGGCCGAAGTCGGCGTCGGCACGGTCGCCGCCGGGGTGTCCAAGGCCAAGGCCGACGTCGTCTTGATCAGCGGTTACGACGGCGGTACTGGAGCATCGCCGCTGACGTCGATCAAGCATGCCGGCATCCCGTGGGAGCTCGGCCTGGCGGAGACACAGCAGGTCCTGGTGATGAACGACCTGCGCGGCCGCATCCGCGTCGAGACCGACGGCCAGCTCAAGACCGGGCGCGACGTGGTCGTGGCC
>JBBITY010000303.1:0-4723 GCA_037440565.1 Desulfurellales bacterium | reverse complement strand
CAGAGATCCGTTCGTCGCCGTTGACGTCGACGTCGTCCTTCGGGCAGGTACTGCCCGCGAAAACGGCTCGCGCCAGGGCAACGAGATCCTGCTCGGTCAAGGCACCGTCGCAGTTCACATCCCCGGGTCGTGCCTGCGCCGGGCCGACAAGGAACACCGACACTGTCGCCGCGGCGGCGGTCACCAATACCCGCCAGCGGACGCCTGCATTCGAGGGCGGCATCGACTCACCCAATCCACGAAACGCCATAGTTTGCTCCCGTGGGCCGCCCCATCCACCCGGCTGCCTCATATGCGCGATCGTCACAGCTATTGCAACCACGCCGAAGATCGCGCGGATAACCAACTCCGGGACAAGTACCGCCTCGCGCCATGCGGGAGCGGCAACGCACCGGCCCGACCGCAAACCGGTCGAGTGGTCAGTCCGAGTGCGGCGCCAGCGGCAGCCTCGCTCGGGTGTCTGGACCAATCTCGTCCAAACGCACCTCGCGCTGCTCGCACGCTGAAACATGTGCGGCGATCGCGAAGCGGAGCGTCTGTGCGGCCTCATCGGCGTCTTGCGCCGGCTGACGTCCCTCCAGAAGCGCATCCACAAACTCCCGGACGCCCACACGAAAACTCTCAGCCCAGTCGCTGGGAATGTCATGCCAGGCCCGCGTTTCCCCGTCGCGATAGAGTACCAGCGGCGGCTCATCGAGCAGCGCGCCTGTGCAGCGGTTGACCCAGATGATGCCCTCGACCCCGTGAATCTCGATGCGGTCGTCGCTCGCGTAGTACTGTGAGCGAATGCGCATGCCGATGGACGCCACCACTTCCCAGCTCCCGAACTTGGCGACGCCGGCATATTTCCAGGTTATCAGCGCGGGCCCGTCATAATACGCATCGGGCCCGAAGCGACTGACGTGAATCCAGGCGTGAACCCGGTCCACCGGCTCGGCGATGAAGAAACGGCCCATGTTGAAGCAGTGGTACCCATGGTCGAAGCATGTGGGGCCGCCGCCACACGTCTCAGGATTCATCCGCCACTGCTGGGCGGCTGGCGGCACCTGCCAGCCGTCTTCGAAGCGACCGGTCGCCGTCTTGATGCGCACCGAAATCGGCTCGCCGATGGCGCCGTCGGACACCAACTCGCGTGCCTTGACGTGCGGCGGATAGTACATGAAGTTCTCGAACACGCGCACCCGCCGAGCCGCCGCACGCGCGGCGTCGCGGATGGCCGCGAGGCCACCAAGGGTGAACGCGGGCGGCTTCTGCAACGACACGTGCTTTCCCGCCTGCAGCGCCGCAATGGCGACCTCGCAGTGCAGGTGGTGTGGAAGCAGGATCCCCACGGCGTCGACCTCCGCGTCGGCCAACAACTGGCGGTAATCGCCGTAAACGCGGCGCGCTCCCCACTGCCCCGCCCACTCCCGAGCCCGCGCCTCGTCCCGGTCGCACACGGCGACAATCGCCGCGCGGGGATGTTCGACGTAACCGAGCGCCTGCAGGGCGGCGATCCGACCGCAGCCGATGATCCCAACGCGTACGCTCTCGAGCGGTGTCACGAATTGCCTCTAGCACAGGTCCCGGCGAAACTTACCCGTTGTGCCGCCCCCCCCTGCCAGGGTTACGCTGACGACCGAGGAGGTGGTGCAATGGAGCAACTCTCCCACTTGGTTGAAGCGCTTCACGACCATCCTGTGCTGGTGGGCGTTGGCCTGGTCGCCCTGTTCGGTGGCTATTATCTGCTTCAGCGCAAGCCGCGCATCGCGCGCGACGCCGAGCAGCGCCTGGCCGTGCTGCGGAAGGAACGCGACGGATACTACAACCGGCTGCGGCGCCTCCGCTAAGAGCTTGTGGAAAAATCCCTCGGGGTGGAGCAACGCTCCACCCCTCGATAATGAGGCCATGCATTCCGTCACGCAATCTTGAGGGCGGGGGCACTGCTCCCGCCCCGGCTTCTCCCCACCGCAGATCTCGCCGTCGATTTCCTCACGGGCTCCTGAGGATCGTCCCGCAGCGAGCACTGCCACGACGCCGAACGCCCCAGGGTTCTTGCTACTATTGTCTTAGGCAAATTATTAAACTATATTGTCAGCTCAAATGGATGGCGCAGGTGCCCTCGCGCTGGTGACGCTCGCCGAGCTTCCGCGCGTCGGCGAACGGACGATCGCACGCGTCCTCCGACTGGCGCGCTGGAAGGGCCTCCCCCTCGCAGAGGTCTTGCGCCTGCCCACCGGCGCCCTGGCCGCTGAATACGGGCTGCCGAGGGCGGCAATCGCTCGCCTCGAAGGGGATGCGACGCGGCATGCGAACCGGTGCCGCGATATCTTGCTGCGCCTCGGCGCCGTCCGCGCCCGCATCAGCGAACCCGAGGACAGCGCGTATCCGCGGCGTTGGGTGCAGCGCGCGGACCCGCCCCCGGCGCTTGTGTACCTCTGGGGCAACGCCGCGGTGTTGGAGTCGCCCACACTGGCGATCCTGAACTCGCGCATCATCACCGAGCAGTCGGTCACGGCCACGATGCAAGTCAGCCAGTGGGCCGTCCGGGAGGGGTTTGCACTGGTCACGGGCGGGATGAAGACGACCCATCGGATCGCGGCCGTCAGCGTGCGGGCGGTGGGAGCGCCGCGGATCATCGTACTGGACCGGGGTCTGTTGGCCTCCTTCGGCTCTGACTTCCAACACGATCCGTTCGGCTTCGGCCCCGGGCGCGCTCGCCTCGACCCATGCGCCACGTTGGTCCTGTCGCCTTTCCGACCTTGCGACCACGCCACGCCGCGCAGCGGACGTCGGCGTGACGAGCTCATTGCCGCGCTTGGAGACATCGTCATCGCCGTCAGTGCCCGACCGGGGGGTGAGATCGAGCGCATCTGCTTGCGCGCGCTCGATCACGGCCATGCGGTTCTCTCGTGGCAGGGCGGGAACAGCGCACTCGTTGCCGCTGGCGCGCCGGCAGTCGATGAACGCGACTTGCGGAACGGCCTTCGCCGCTTTCTCGCCGGCAACGGTCGGTAGGACCTGTAGCTGTATCCGCGAAACCGCGCTTCGACACACCGCGCTAGACCGCGAGCGGCAGTTCGACGACGTTGATTTCGCGCGGTGTGAACAGGCGAATGCGCTGTCCGGTGACGCCGAGGCCGCAGTTGACATAGAGGTAGGACGCGTCGCGGCGATATAGCCCGCGATCGAACGGCGTGATGAACTCGGCGAGATTGCGGCGGCGGCCACCGAACCACGGCAACGCAATCTGCCCACCGTGCGTATGCCCCGATAACGTCAGTACCACGCCGGCGGCCGCCGCCTGATTGAAGATGTCGGGTCGGTGCGAGAGCAACAACACCGGTACTCCCCGCGGCGCCGCGGCGAGGAGCTCGGCCAAGCGCGCGTCTGAGACCACTCCGCGCGCCCAATCCCTGCCGCGGTCATCGAGACCGATCAGGTGCAGCCGAACGCCGTCGAGATCTAGCGTGACCGCCTCGTCCCGCAGCACGCGGAAGTCCGTCCACCGCCGGAGCTCGGCGACCACACGATCGGCACCCGCATAATGGTCGTGGTTACCCAGGATCGCATACACGCCATAGCGCGCCTGCAACTCTCCCAGCACCGGGAAGAACACCGCGAAGTCGGCAAGCGGCGAATCGGCAATGTCGCCGGTGACACAAATCAGGTCGGGCTCCAGTGCGTTCACCTGGGCGACAAACCCGCGCAGTTGCGCCGGGGTCAGGTTCTGCCCGACGTGAATATCGCTGATCTGGGCGATGCGCAGCCGACGCGCCGCACCGGCCAGCCGGCCGAGGGAGAGAGGCACAACCGTCACCCGGAGTTCGCGTTGCCCGACCGCATAGCCGTACAGCATGGTCAAGCCGATGCCCACCATGCCCAGCGAGACAAACCACCGAACCCCCCCCTCGAGGCCCTGGCCGATCCCCGGCCCCCCCACGGTCGCCGAGGCCGGCGCCATAAACGCGCCGAGCACGCCGCGCGCTACCAGCCACACCGTTCCGCTGGCGAGCAGGAATGCGAAGCAGAACATCGCAACGAACGCCACCGCCGAATAGACGCGCAGGGCGGTACTCGGCACCGCACGCACCGGACCGCCGCGCCACTTCACCACGCCCCGATTGAACGCGTACCAACCCGCTGCGCCGAGTCCGTGAACCCAGAGCGGCAGTGCGATGCCCGCCGCCACGTACAGGATCCAGACGGCGCAACCCCATTGGGCGCTGCTCGCAAACAACAGCAGCAGGTGAAAGAAGCTACGATAGAACAGCCCCACCAGCCACAGGCGCAGTCGCCCGACCACCTCGGTCATGCCCGCAACCGTAGCCTCGCCCGTGCGACGGAACAAGGGATATGCGTCGGCTCAGCAACCTGGACGGCCCGTCGCCGTGGCGATACACTGGCGCCGTGCGAACGCAGCTTGTTATGCTCCTCATCGGCGTGGCGCTCGCCGCAGATGCGCCACCAGGAGGCTCGTCCATGGCATTCACACTGACCAGTTCGGCCTTTGCAGATGGTCAGCAGATCCCGAGTCGGTTCACTTGCGACGGTGCCGACGTCTCTCCTGCTCTCCGCTGGAGTAATCCCCCCGCGGGCACGAAAAGCTTCGCGCTGATTGCAGACGATCCGGACGCCCCCGCTGGCACGTGGGTGCACTGGGTGCTCTTCAACGTGCCGGCACACGTGACGGGTCTCGACGAAGCGCGCCCGACCACCGCGAAGCTCCCGGAGGGCGGCCTGC